>NZ_JBIUCG010000002.1:160346-443168 GCF_044548645.1 Nocardia sp. NPDC051929
ATCGGCCGCCGGGCCGCGCCGGTCGCGGGGGAGAGCGGCAAAAGAAAGGCCCTCCAGCGATCTTGCTGGAGGGCTTTCGCCGACTGTGCGGACTATCCGCTCTTGCGCCGGAATTCCCGCTTGTGGCCGACCGCGGAGTGCGCCGAGGACGCCTTCGACCGTCCGTCGAGGTGGTCGGCCGCGCGGGCGTTCTGCTGGTTCTTGCGCTCCAGTGCTTCCCGGAACTTGCGCTTCACCTCGTCGGCGCCGTTGGACTTACCCGAATCCGCCATCGCTGCTCCTCGTCGTCGCGGCCGCGCGCCGCGTCCTCGCGGGCGGCGGTGCCCGGCCGATTGCTGTCGAACACCCGACGCTAGCCCGTGCGAGGCGGTTGTGTCAGTTGGATTTCGCGCGCGTCGCGCGGCCCGATCGCGTTCGGGCCGGTCAGTCGAGTGTCTGCGCGGTACTGCCGCCCAGCGGCATCGCCGGAAGGCCGAGCTTGCGATGATCCCAGCTGCGCGTGCGCTCCGGCACGACGCGCACGGCGACCCGCTTGTTCAGCATGGCTTCGACCATCGGGCGCAATTCCTCGTTGTAGGGGCCGGTGTAGCGCTCCCATACGCTCACGCCGACGGCGAAGAGTTTCTCGGCGTCATCGATGATCTCGGCGCGGCCCTCGATCGAGACGCCCCGGAGTTGGTCGTAGGTGTCGCCCGCCTCGACCATGCAGGTGACCCGAGGATCGCGGCGCAGGTTCACCGCCTTCTGCGATTTGGCCTTGGTCTCGAACCAGATCTCGCCGTCGATGAGCGCGTACCACATCGCGGTCAGGTGCGGCGTGCCCTTCGGTCCGATGGTCGCCAGCGTCGCGATCCGGCTGCGCTGCAGGAACTCGGTGATCTCGGTGTCGGACATCACGATCTGTGCCCGTTGATTGACTCCCATGGGGCAACTCTAGAGAGTCCGGACTGAAACAGGTTACAGGCGCTTGTGCAGCGCCTCGGCCGCCGCGACCAGATCCGCCGCCCACCGCGCGCCCGGCCTGCGGCCCATCCGATCGATCGGTCCCGACACCGACACGGCCGCGACCACGGCGCCGCCCGCGTCGCGCACCGGCGCGGAGACGCTGGCCACGCCTGCCGCACGCTCGGCCGCGCTCTGCGCCCACCCGCGCTTGCGCACCTCGGCCAGCGCGCGTTCGCCGAACACCGCGTCGGCCAGGATGGTGCGCTGTAGTTCCGGGTCGGCCCACGCCAGCAGTACTTTGGCCGCCGACCCCGCGGTGAGCGGCAGCCGCGCCCCGATCGGCACGGTGTCGCGCAGTCCCACGGGAGGTTCCAGCGCCGCGACGCAGACGCGGGCGTTGCCGTCGCGGCAGTACAGCTGGACGCTCTCGCCGGTGATCTCGCGCAGCCGGGGGAGGATGGCCGACGCGGCCTCGAGCAGTGGATCGTTCGCGCTGGTCGCGAGCTCGGCGAGGGCCGGCCCCGGCCGCCAGGTGCCGTTGCTGTCGCGCGCGAGCAGGCGATGCACTTCCAAGCCGACGGCGAGACGGTGTGCGGTGGCGCGGGGTAGACCGGTGCGCGCGCACAGCTCGTTGAGACCCGAGGGATGCTCGGCTACGGCGTACAGGACCGCCACTGCTTTGTCGAGGACGCCGATGCCGCTATGCTGTCTCATAGAACGATACTAGCGTCTCGGATGTTGAGAAATCCACCTCCACGGATCCTTCCTCTCAGCGTTCGGACCAGGCGCAGCTATCCCAACTTGTGCAACCGTCGCCGCGTCGGAGTCCAGATCGCGGAACGGCTGCTTCGTCCGAAAGGTGATCGACAATGGCCGAACCGCGCACGCTGGCCGAGAAGGTATGGGACCAGCACGTCGTCGCTCGCGGGGAGGGCGAGGGTGCCTCGCGCGAACCGGACCTGATCTACATCGACCTGCATCTCGTCCACGAGGTGACCAGCCCGCAGGCCTTCGACGGACTGCGCGCGGCGGGCAGGCCGGTGCGACGGCCCGATCTCACGATCGCGACCGAGGACCACAACGTTCCGACGATCGATATCGACAAGCCGATCGCCGACCCGATTTCGCGTACCCAGGTGGAGACGCTGCGGCGCAACTGCGCGGAATTCGGTGTGCGGCTGCACCCGATGGGCGACCTGGACCAGGGCATCGTGCACGTGGTCGGGCCGCAGCTGGGCCTGACCCAGCCGGGCACGACCGTGGTCTGCGGCGACAGCCACACCTCGACGCACGGCGCGTTCGGGGCGCTGGCGATGGGCATCGGCACCTCCGAGGTGGAGCATGTGCTTGCCACCCAGACCCTCTCGCTGCGCCCGTTCAAGACGATGGCGATCACGGTGGACGGCGCCATGCCGCCCGGCGTGACGAGCAAGGACCTGATCCTGGCCGTCATCGCGAAGATCGGCACCGGCGGCGGACAGGGCTACGTCCTGGAGTACCGCGGCGAGGCCATCCGGGCCATGTCGATGGAGGCCCGAATGACGATCTGCAACATGTCCATCGAAGCGGGCGCGCGGGCAGGCATGATCGCGCCGGACGAGACCACCTACGAATTCCTCAAAGGACGGCCGCACGCGCCGCAGGGAGCCGATTGGGACGCCGCGGTGGCCGCCTGGGAGGCGCTGAAGACCGACGAGGGCGCTGTTTTCGACGCCGAGGTGCACATCGACGCCTCCGAGCTGACTCCGTTCGTCACCTGGGGCACCAACCCGGGTCAAGGCGCCCCGCTGGGCGAGGCGGTGCCCGACCCCGTCGCCATCGCCGACGAGGTGGCTCGCGAGTCCGCGGAGAAAGCTCTGCGTTACATGGACTTGGAGCCGGGTACTCCGCTTCGACAAGTGCCGATCGACACCGTATTCGTCGGCTCGTGCACCAACGGACGCATTGAAGATTTGCGTGCGGTGGCCGGGATTTTGAAGGGACGTCATGTCGCCGACGGCGTGCGAATGCTGGTTGTACCGGGCTCGATGCGGGTTCGCGCACAGGCGGAAAAAGAAGGACTCGGGGAGATTTTCACTGCGGCGGGCGCCGAATGGCGGCAAGCCGGCTGCTCAATGTGCCTGGGAATGAATCCGGACCAGCTCGAGCCGGGCCAGCGTTGCGCGTCCACCTCGAACCGCAACTTCGAGGGCAGGCAGGGCAAAGGCGGCCGTACGCACCTCGTTTCTCCCCTCGTAGCGGCCGCGACGGCGGTCCGTGGAACTCTGTCATCGCCTGCGGATCTGGACTGACCGGCCCCGATTCCCTCAATCAAACCCAGGAGATTCGTTATGGAAGCCTTCACTGTGCACAAGGGCATCGGGGTGCCGCTGCGCCGCTCCAATGTCGATACCGATCAGATCATCCCGGCGGTCTACCTCAAGCGGGTGACGCGGACCGGATTCGAGGACGGGTTGTTCGCCGCATGGCGCACCGATCCCGACTTCATTCTGAACATCGCGCCTTACAACAGGGGTAGTGTCTTGGTGGCGGGTCCGGATTTCGGTACGGGATCGTCGCGTGAGCACGCCGTTTGGGCGCTGTCGGACTACGGCTTTCGGGTGGTCATCTCATCCCGGTTCGCCGACATCTTCCGCGGCAATGCGGGCAAGGGCGGTCTGGTCGCCGCTCAGATGTCACAGAACGATGTCGAAATGCTCTGGAAGTTGCTCGAGGAACAGCCCGGCTTGGAATTGGTTGTGGACCTCGAGGCGCGCACGGTGACGGCCGGAACCGTCGTGTTGCCGTTCGATATTGATGACTACACCAGGTGGCGTCTGCTGGAAGGATTGGATGACATCGGCCTGACGCTGCGCCGGGAGGACGCGATCGCCCGGTTCGAAAAGGCAAGGCCAACATGGAAACCCACTACCCTGCCTGCACATATTTCGCAGACGTAATCACCCCCGCCGGTTAGCTGGACAGCCGGAGTTGCGGTAGCTGGACGTGTGCTAAACCACATGAATTTTGGCGTGGCACATAGACTCTTGCCCAAAGTGGGTTTACCGTGGTACCTAGTCGGTCCGACGACGGGCCATTAGTCTGCGGAGGATTCAATGAACAAGGCGGAACTGATCGACGTTCTGACCGAAAAGTTGGGTACGGACAGGCGCACGGCCACCGCGGCAGTCGAGCATGTGGTCGACACCATCGTGCGCGCGGTGCACAAGGGTCAGAGCGTCACTATCACCGGATTCGGTGTGTTCGAACAGCGTAAGCGTGCGGCTCGCGTCGCGCGGAACCCGCGTACCGGCGAAACCGTGAAGGTCAAGCCCACTTCGGTGCCCGCGTTCCGTCCCGGCGCTCAGTTCAAGGCGGTGATCGCGGGTAAGCAGAAACTGGCCGCGACCGGGCCCGCCGTCAAGCGCGGGGTGAATGCGCCGGTGTCGGCGAAGAAGGCGGCGGCGAAGAAGACGGCGGCCAAGAAGACCGCCGCCAAGAAGTCGACGCCGACCAAGGCGCCCGCCAAGACGACGGCCCGCAAGGCCGCCGCCAAGGCTCCGGCGAAGACCACCGCGCGCAAGACGACCGCTACGAAGACCGCTGCGAAGAAGGCGCCCGCGAAGAAGACCGCGGTCGCGAAGAAGGCTCCGGCCAAGAAGACGGCCACCAAGGCCACGGCGGCCAAGAAGACCACCACCGCTGCCGCCAAGAAGACCACCGCGAAGAAGACCGCGGCCAAGAAGGCCTCGACTCGCGGAACCCGCTGATCTCGAGCCACCGCCGGATCGGCGCTGAATGCGTGGCCCCACGACTGGGCCCATTCGCCTCAACGTCGAGACGGCCCCGGGAGACACCCGGGGCCGTTTTCGGCTGTCCGCCTGCCGAGACCTCACGGCCGTGGCCGCCACTCGGCGCCCGCCGACCCGCGCGGTGACGCGGGAGCTGCAGGTCTAATCCGACCGCACCACGTAGGCTGACAGCGATCGATCCAGATGGTCGGCGGCCACCAAGCGATGGCCGACGAACGACAGCACCCACACACTGCCCTTGCGATTGCGCGCCGACGGCAGCGCGACTCCATCGCGTTCGGCCAGCCATCCCAGCAGATCGGGGATCACCTTGCCCTGACTGCAGACGACACGAATGGCTTTGTCCGACACCAGGGCTCGAAAACGTTCCCGGGCGGCGTCCGGGTTTTCGGCGTACCCGGTCTCGGAAAGCAATGGCTCCTCGATGATTTCGACACCGAGTTTCTCCGCCAACGGCGCCACGGACTGCACGCAACGCAGTGGTGGAGCCGAATAGACCTCAGATGCGCCGAACGCCAAGAGGTTCGGCGTGAGCGCCTGTGCCTGCGCCTCGCCCTCGCGGTCGAGCGGACGCTGCTCGTCGGGACCGTTGAAGCGGTCCCTGCGGCCTGCTTTGGCATGCCGCACCAACAGCAGAGTGTCGGTGCGCGCGGGCAGCCGGGTGAAGGCGCGCACCACCTGCCGGTCCATCGGATACGACAGTTGGTCCATCACCCGATCCAGCGGATGCCAGCTGAGCACGTCCACCTCGGAGTTGACGGTGAACTCACCGCCCACCTGTTCGGCGGCCCAATAGTCGACCCGCTTCAGCTTGCGGTGGCCGGGGATCGGGTAGGTCACGTGGCCGAGGTAGCGGCCGAGCCTGCTCTCCAGCCCGGTTTCCTCCCGTACTTCGCGGACCGCGGCCAGCACCGGGGTCTCGCCCGGGTCGAGTTTGCCCTTCGGCAGCGACCAGTCCTCGTACTTGGGGCGGTGGACGATCGCGATCTCGATCGCACCCGAGGACGACTCGCGCCACAGCACCGCTCCGGCGGCGTGGATATTGGCGGTGACGCGGGGATCCCAGAACGGGCCCCCCTCTTGTTCGAACCCCGTTTTGGCGTTCACTGCTGATCTGGCCTCCGCAGCCGCATCAAGAACTCCTGATGGTCTCTGATCTTGTCCCCGTCGCCGGACACGCCCGGCGACGCCTGCCACGTGCCGTCCGGTTGCAGCACCCAGCAGCGCGTGGTCGGCGATAGAGCCGAGTCGAAGACTCCGCCGAGTTGTTCGGTCAACCGCGGATCCTTCACCTGCGCCATCACCTCGACCCGGCGATCGAGGTTGCGGTGCATCATGTCGGCGCTACCGATCCAGTACTCGTCCTGCGCCTGGAAGTGCAGGATGCGGGAATGCTCCAGGAACCGGCCGAGGATCGAGCGGACCTCGACGTTCTCGCTCATCCCGGGCACACCGGGGCGCAGGCCGCAGATGCCGCGCACCACGATCTGTACCGGCACGCCCGCCTGGGAGGCCCGGTACAGCGCGTCGATGACCTCCTCGTCGACGATGGCGTTGGCCTTCAGCCGGATTCGGGCGTCCTTACCCTCACCCGCCAGATCGGTCTCGCGCTGGATGCGCTCGATGATGCCGGAGCGCACGCTATGCGGGGCGACGAGCAGATTGCGGTAGTTCTCTTTCCGCGAGTAACCGGTCAGCGAATTGAACAGGTCGGTCAGGTCGGCGCCGATTTCGGGTGCGGCGGTGAGCAATCCGACGTCCTCGTAGAGGCGCGCGGTCTTCGGGTTGTAGTTGCCGGTGCCGATGTGGCAGTAGCGCCGGATGGTGGCGCCCTCGCGGCGCACCACCAGGCAGGTCTTGCAGTGGGTCTTCAGGCCGATGAGGCCGTACACCACGTGCACGCCGGCCTGTTCCAGCGCGCGGGCCCATTTGATGTTCGCCTGCTCGTCGAAGCGCGCCTTGATCTCGACCAGGGCGACCACCTGCTTGCCCGCCTCGGCGGCGTCGATGAGCGCGTTGACGATCGGGGAGTCACCGGAGGTGCGGTACAGCGTCTGCTTGATGGCGAGCACCTGCGGGTCGGCGGCGGCCTGTTCGATGAACCGCTGCACGCTGGTGGAGAACGAGTCGTACGGATGGTGCACCAGCACGTCACCCTCGCGCAGCGCGGCGAAGACGTTGCGCGGCGTCTCGCGCTCGCCGAACGCGGGCGGGGTCGCGGGAACGTACGGAGTGTCCTTCAGATTCGGCCGGTCGACGCCGTACACCTGCCAGAGGCAGGACAGGTCGAGCAGGCCGGGCACCTGGATGACGTCGTCGGGGTCGACGTCCAACTCGCGGAGGAGCAGATCGAGCATGTGCTCGGTCATATCGTCGGACACCTCTAGTCGCACCGGCGAACCGAACCGCCGCCGGGCCAGTTCCCGCTCCAGCGCCTGGAGCAGGTCCTCGTCGCGATCCTCGTCGACTTCGAAGTCCGCGTTGCGGGTGATCCGGAACGAGTGGTGCTCGACCACCTCCATGCCGGGGAACAACAGGTCCAAGTGCGCGGCGATGAGCGCTTCCATCGGCAGGAAAGCCGCGATCGGGGAGCCGGAGTCGGTGCGGCGCACACGGACGAACCGGTCGACGTTGTCGGGGACCTTGACGCGGGCGAAGTGCTCGCCGCCGGTCGCGGAATCCTTTACCGTCACCGCGAGGTTGAGACTCAGCCCGCTGATGTAGGGGAAGGGGTGCGCCGGATCGACCGCGAGCGGGGTGAGGACCGGGAAGACCTGATCCTGGAAGTAACCCGAAAGGCGACTGCGTTCGTCCTCGTCCAGATCGCTCCAGTCGATGATCGCGATGCCCTCGGCGGTCAACGCGGGCAGCACGCTGTCGAGGAAGACGCGGGCATGCCGCACCGCGATCTCCTGGGTGCGCGCGGCGATCAGTTCCAACTGCTCGCCGGGGGAGCGACCGTCAGCCGAGCGCACCAGCAGGCCGGTCTCGGCGCGGCGTTTCAGCCCGGCCACCCGCACCATGTAGAACTCGTCGAGATTGGACGCGAAGATCGCCAGGAACTTCGCACGCTCCAGCAACGGCAGCGACTCGTCCTCGGCGAGGGCGAGCACGCGGGCGTTGAAGTCCAGCCAGCTCAATTCGCGATTGAGGTAGCGATCGCGTGGCAACCGCGCCGCCGACGAGTCGGCGGACAAGGGTGTCGCCGCTGGGGGTGGCGTGGGAAGCAACGGCTGCTGCTTGACGGTTTCCGTATCGCTCACGTCACCGATCATCCCCTACCGGAGAGGTCGTGTGCATCCCGCGACCGTGATCGTCATGTGTCTCACGCCACCACGGCGACCGGCTAGCACACGTGTGGAACGTGTTCGTGAACGCCGCCCGGCCAGCCGATGTCGTGCAGGACAGCACGCGTCGCGTTTCCGGCCCCGAGTGCCACCGCGCGGTCCAGATCGGCGGGGGTGTCGACGTCCAAGCGCAGGCCCGGCCAGTCCCCGGTGAGATCGACCGCGCCCGCGTCGATATGGCTGCGTGCCGACCCGGGACCGAAACGGGGATCGAGCGCGGCGACCGGGTCGCGAACCACGAGCGCGGCGGTGCCGCTGCCCTCGTGATCGATCACGATCGAGCGCAACCCGCGCGGGGCGGCGGCGAGCATGTCCGACAGTTCTTCCGGGCGCAGCGCGGGCAGATCCGCCTGCAAAGCGAGCAGATCGATCGGGCCGTGCGCGCCGCGCAACGCGGCGGCGGTGGCGGCGAGCGCGGTGTTCAGCCCGTCGGCGTGCCGCTGACGCGGTTCCGGATGGACTTCCGCGCCCAACGTGCGGGCCAGGTCCGCGACGGCGGGGTCGGGCGTGACCACGGTGACCGATACGACCTCGCCGACCGCCGCGGTGGCGGTCACGGTGTCGGCGAGCATGGCCAACACCAACCGGGCCCGGTGCTCCGGGCGCAGCCGGTCGGCCAGTCGGCTCTTGGCCTGATCGAGGCTCTTGACCGCGATCACGGCATGCACGGCGTGCGGGCGCATGCGAGCAATCCTTCCATGGCATATTGGGCTGATGACGAGGGCGGCAGTGCTGGGCGCGGGATCGTGGGGCACCGCGTTCGCGAAGGTGTTGGCGGACGCGGGAACCGAGGTCACGATCTGGGCCCGGCGGCCCGAGGTCGCCGCGACGCTGGCCTCCGAACATCGCAATCCCGATTACCTGTCGGATATTCCGCTGCCGCCGGTCGCGGCCACCCACGACCCGGCGGTGGCGCTGGACGGAGCGGACATCGTCGTGCTGGCGGTGCCGTCGCAGTCGCTGCGGGCCAACCTCGCGGAGTGGAAGGGGTTGATCCCCGGCGACGCCACGCTGCTGAGTCTGGCGAAAGGCATCGAGACCAGGACGCTGCTGCGGATGAGCCAGGTGATCGAGGAGGTCACCGGGGCCGATCCGAGCCGGATCGCGGTGCTTTCCGGACCGAACCTGGCGCGCGAGATCGCGGTGGGCCAGCCTGCCGCGACCGTGGTCGCCTGCTCGGACAACGATCGCGCGGTGGCGGTGCAGCACGCCTGCGCGACCGGATACTTCCGTCCCTACACCAACACCGACGTGGTCGGCTGCGAGATCGGCGGCGCTTGCAAGAACGTCATCGCGCTCGCCTGCGGCATCGCGTCGGGAATGGGGCTCGGCGACAACTCGATCGCCAGCCTGATCACCCGCGGTCTCGCCGAGATCATCCGGCTCGGGGTGGCCCTCGGCGCGGAGCCGGTGACGCTCGCGGGTCTGGCCGGCGTCGGAGACCTGGTCGCCACCTGTACCTCCCCGTTGTCGCGCAACCGGTCGTTCGGGCGCGTGCTCGGCGCGGGCGGATCCATGGACGCCGCCCAGTCGGCCACTCATGGCCAGGTCGCCGAGGGTGTGAAGTCCTGCACATCGGTGCGTGCGCTGGCCGAGCGGCACGGCGTCGAGATGCCGCTGACCACCGCGGTGCATCAGGTCTGTCACGAAGGGCTCTCCGTGCGCGAAGCCGTCGGCAACCTGCTCGGGCGGCGGATGAAGCCCGAGTGAGCCCGCTCCGCCCCGGCGGGAGTGTCCGGGACGGTCAGCGGTGGGAGTGCGCATCGAAACGGGTACGGTTCGGGGCATGACGAACCGGATCAGGGTGGCTGTGGTGTTCGGCGGGCGCAGTAACGAGCACGCCGTGTCCTGCGTATCGGCCGGTAGCGTGCTTCGCCACCTGGATCAGGAGAAGTACGAGGTCGTGCCGATCGGCATCACCACGGAAGGCCGCTGGGTGCTCGGCGGTTCGGAGGTGGCCGCGCTCGGCATCCACGATCGCGCACTGCCGTCGGTGGACGCCACCGGCACGGCATTGACCCTGGCCGCGGACCCCAGCCGCCCCGGGGCGCTGATCGCGCTCGACGATCCCGGCGCGGCGCTCGGCTCGGTCGATGTGGTGTTCCCGATCCTGCACGGACCGTTCGGCGAGGACGGCACCCTGCAAGGGATGCTGGAACTCGCCGGAATTCCCTACGTCGGCCCCGGCGTGCTGGCCAGCGCCGCGGGCATGGACAAGGAGTTCACCAAGAAACTGCTCGCGGCGGAGGGGCTGCCGATCGGCACGCAGGTGGTGTTGCGGCCCGGCACCGCGACGGTCACCGAGGAAGACCGGCTGCGCCTGGGTCTGCCCGTGTTCGTCAAACCGGCCCGTGGCGGCTCATCGATCGGCATCACCCGGGTCACCGACTGGAACGAGCTGGACGCGGCCATCGCCGTGGCGCGCGCGCATGATCCGAAGGTGATCGTCGAAGCGGGCATTGTCGGGCGTGAGGTGGAGTGCGGGGTCCTGGAATACCCGGACGGCCGGGTCGCGGCGAGCGTGGTGGCGGAGATCCGGATGCCGGAGACCGGCGTCACCGTCGACGGACCCGCGTTCTACGACTTCGACACGAAGTACCTCGACGACGTCTGCGAATTCGACGTTCCCGCGAAACTGGACGACGAGGTGTCCGACCGGATCCGGGAATTGGCCGTGCGTGCCTTCCAGGCTCTCGACTGCCAGGGACTGGCGCGGGTCGATTTCTTCGTCACCGAGCAGGGGCCGGTCATCAACGAGATCAACACGATGCCGGGATTCACCGCCATTTCCATGTATCCGCGCATGTGGGAGGCCACCGGCATCGACTATGCCGCACTCGTCTCCACGCTCATCGAGACCGCGCTCGTTCGCGGCACCGGGTTGCGTTAGGGCCTGCCGTCGTCGGGTGCGCCCCAGGTGATCGGCGCGCGACTACTCGGAGTCAGTTGGGCAGCGGTCCCGGGTCGATCGGCTGGGCCGGGAGGTTGGCGGTGATGGTGTCGGAGACTTCTTGCAGCGGTGTCGGACCGGAGCCGTCAGGGACGGTGAGGGCGACGTAGGTCCCACGGTCGACGGCGAACCACGTGCTCGCCTTGGCGGCCTGGTCGCGGACCTCGAACCACTGCACGCCGTTCACGATCTGCAGCGGCGAGGCGCGATTGAATTCCAACGGGCGATCCAGCCCGCAGCGCAGCACGATGGCGTCGCCGCCGTCGGCGCGCTGCCATGCGCGTGTGGCGGGCGGAGCGGGCTCGACCAGCGTCGATTTCGTGAAATCACCCAGCTCCGCGGGTAAGGCGGGCAGCAGGGCGGCGCACGCCGGGCCCTCCGCAGCCGGAGCCGGGACAGGGCCGAGCACCAGCGGTTCGCGCTCGACGGGCGCGCGGTGCGCGAGTACGGCGGCGACGAGCACCGCGACGACCAGCACGACCGGAAGCGCCACGGCGGTCGCGATGAGCGCGGGCGGGTACTGGTGTGCCGGGGACGACGCGGGGCGGCTGTCCGGCTCACCGGTATCGGTATCCGCTTTCGCGCTGTCCTCGCTCTTCGACAAGGAAGGAGTGGTCCGCGCGTCCGAGTCGGCGGCTTGTGGGCGATCGGACGCATTGTCCGTCGCCGCCGGTTCCTTCGGGGCGCTCCCGGGATCCGTGGCATCGGTGCGTTCGTGCTCGGGCTCCGCCGAATCGCGGTCCGACGAATCCGCCGCCATGTTCACCGATCCTTTCCGCTACGCGCGTCGTCGCTGCCGCGCCGCAGGGCCGTTGGTACTCGAGTGCCCCCGAAAGGGTACCGTCGGGCTCATTCCAGCAAGCAGCGCGCCGGAGAGGATCGGTCATCAGCGCCAGCAGTGCCCCGAGGACAGTGCGTGAACTGGGCGAGTTCGCGCTGATCGAGCGCATCAACGCGGGTCGCGTCCAGGCGCCGGGTGTGCTGCTCGGCCCCGGTGACGACGCGGCGCTGGTCGCGGCGCCGGACGGCCGTTTCGTGGTGACCACCGACATGCTCGTGCAGGACCGGCACTTCCGGCTGGACTGGTCCAGCCCCGAGGACGTCGGCCGCAAGGCGATCGCGCAGAACGCCGCCGACGTGGTCGCCATGGGGGCGACGCCGACCGCGTTCGTCGTCGCGCTCGGCTGCCCGGCCGAGACCCCGCTCGAGGTGATCGACGGACTCGCGGACGGCATGTGGGCCGAGGCCGCCAGGGCGGGCGCGTCCATCGCGGGCGGCGATCTGGTCCGCAGCCGCGAACTGGTCGTCTCCGTCACCGCCTTCGGTGATCCGCGCCGCGGCGCGCCGGTCACCCGAGCGGGTGCCCGCGTGGGCGATGTCGTCGCGGTAGCGGGCCGCCTCGGCTGGTCGGCCGCGGGACTGGCCGCCTTCACCGCCGGAGCGACCGGACCGGAGTTCGTGGAAGCGCTTGCCGCGCATCGCGTTCCGCAGCCGCCGTACGCGCTCGTATTGAGCGCGCTGCGGCGCGGGCGACGCGGAGGACCGAATCCGTCTGAGGTGCAGCCCGTCTCGTCCCGAACCGAAACCACATCCGAGGTAACTGCCGGAGATCCCGCGACCGCACGCCTCGATTCGGGAGCGCCCGGCTCCCTCGGGACCTCGGCTACCGAGTCGTCCGCACCGGTCACGCTCGACGAGGACTTCGGAACCGAAGCGTCCGACGTCGGCCTGCACGCGCTGACCGACGTGTCCGACGGACTGCTCGCGGATCTGGGGCACATCGCGTCGGCCTCGGGCGTGGCCATCGATCTGGATTCGGCCGCCCTGCGCGACCCTGCGCTGGAACCGATCGCCGCCCGGCTGGATGCCGATGCGGCGCAATGGATCCTGACCGGCGGAGAGGACCATGCCTTCGCGGGCACCTGGGCGCCGGACGGTGCGCTTCCCCCTGGATGGGTCGCGATCGGGCGGGTTCTGGCCGGTCGCGGGCTCACCGTCGACGGTGTGGCGCAGACCGGCGACGTCGGGTGGGAATCGTTCCGTGGGGCGGACTCGTCATGCGACGGCCGGTCACGCTAAGTTGTGCGGTCATGGGCGCGAAACCACTGTCGGAAATCATGGATCCGGGATGGGCGAAGGCACTCGAGCCGGTGGCGGATCGGATTACCGCCATGGGCGATTTCCTTCGTGCCGAGAACGCGGAAGGCCGTGGCTATCTACCGTCCGGTGACAACGTGCTGCGGGCCTTCCAGCGTCCGTTCGACGCGGTGCGCGTGCTGGTCGTCGGCCAGGATCCGTATCCGACGCCCGGTCACCCGATGGGGCTGAGTTTCTCCGTGGCGCCGGATGTTTCGCCGATCCCGCGCAGCCTGGCCAATATCTTCGCCGAATACAGCAAGGATCTCGGTCACCCGACGCCGTCCTGTGGCGATCTGAGCCCGTGGTCGGACCAGGGTGTGCTGATGTTGAACCGAGTGCTCACCGTGTCGCCCGGCAAGCCTGCCTCGCACCGCGGCAAGGGGTGGGAGGCGGTCACCGAGCAGGCGATCCGCGCCTTGGTCGCCAGGGACGAGCCGTTGGTCGCGATCCTGTGGGGCCGCGACGCGGCGACGCTGAAGCCGTTGCTGACCGAGTCCGAGGTGCCCTACATCGAGTCCGCGCATCCGTCGCCGCTGTCGGCGTCCCGCGGGTTCTTCGGTTCCCGCCCCTTCTCGCGAGTGAACGAACTGCTCGACGAACTGGGGGCCGAACCGGTTGACTGGCGCCTGCCCTGAGTTGGGCGTCTGTGTGTGATCGACCGAGTTAACGAGTGAGGAGCTGTTCCATGCACAACAACACCGTCCGGGGCGCGCTGCGCGGTACCACCGCGACCCTGGCCTTCTGCGCCGCTCTGAGCAGTGGCGCCGCCGTCGCGAGCGCGGCTCCGCTGCGGCTCGAGCCGGCCACGGAGACCACCACGGCCCCGGTCGCCGAGGAATACACCTCCAGCGGTTCCTCCACCATCTCCGCGTCGTTCAACGCCAAGATCGCGTGCCTGTTCTTCGCGGGCAACCTCGCCTGCTGAACACTCGAAACGCCGGGTTCGCGCCAGCGCGTCCCGGCGTTTGTGCGATCCTACGGATCGTGAGTAATGCGAACTATCTTCTCGAACCGTCCCGGCTCCGGCTGCGCGGTTCGGGCGGAATCGAGCTGGCCGCCGATCAGTTCGGCCCGGTCGACGGCCCGCTCGTCGTCTTCCTGCACGGTGGCGGGCAAACCCGCCATTCGTGGAAGAAGACCGGAGCCCGGCTCGGCGCGTCGGGAATGCGGGTGGTCACGGTGGACGCCCGCGGCCACGGCGACAGCGAGTGGGCGCCGGATCGTGACTATCGGCGCCAGACCATGGTGGACGACCTGCTGCTCGTGCTCGAACAGCTGGGCGAGCCCGCGGTGGTCGTCGGGGCCAGCATGGGGGGAATCACCGGTCTGCTCGCCACCGCGCGGCCCGGCGGGGATGCGATCAGCGCCTTGGTGCTCGTCGACATCGTGACCAGGCCCGAGCCGGAAGGCGTCGCCCGGGTTATCGACTTCCTGGGCAAACATCGCGACGGCTTCGACAGCCTCGAACAGGCCGCCGACGCGGTCGCCGAATACCTGCCGCACCGCCCGCGGCCGAAGAGCCCCGAAGGACTGCTGCGCAATCTGCGTGAGCGCGACGGCCGCTGGTACTGGCACTGGGATCCGGACATGCTCAGTGATCGGGTCGAGGACCCGTCCGCGATGATCGAGCCGATGGAGGACGCGGCGCGGGCGCTGCGCATCCCGGTGCTGCTGGTGCGCGGCATGCGCTCGGACGTGGTCAGCGCCGAAGGAGCCGAAGCGTTCCAGCGGCTGGTGCCGCACGCCCAGCTGGTCGAGATCGGCGGCGCGGCGCACACCGCAGCCGGTGACGACAACGACTCGTTCACCGACGCGGTGGCGAAATTCGTGCTCTCCACCCGGGAGTGATTCAGGCGAGTCCGGCGTAGTCGGGTTTGCGTTTCGCGACGAACGCGTCGACGCCCTCCCGTCCGGCGGCGGAGCCCGCGGCAGCGGCGATACCGTCGCGCTCGCTGTCGAGTTGATCGCTCAGCGTCGCGGTGCCCGACTGCCGCAACAGCGACTTGATGCTCGCGTGGGTAGAACGCGGTCCGGTGGCCAGAGTGCGTGCGAGGCGCTGCGCCTCCTCGGCGATCTCGCCGTCGGGGACCAGCCTGCTCAGCACGCCGAGGCGCACTGCCTCGTCGGCGTCGATGACGGCGTCGGTGAGCAGGATTTCGCGCGCCCGCCCCTGCCCCACGATGCGCGGCAGCGTCCAGGACATGCCCCCGTCGGGGCTCAGTCCGATGCCGGGATAGGCCGGGCGCAGTTTGGTGCCGGGCCCGCCGAGGGCTATGTCGGCCAGGCAGACCAGGCTCATGCCCGCGCCCGCGGCCCAGCCCTGCACCGCCGCGACCACCGGCACCGCGGTCGCGTCCAGCGCGCGGACGAAATCGTGCAGATCGGTGGCCAGACCGCGGATGTGCGCGGAGCGGTCCTGCGCCGCGGCGAAGCCGCGCACGTCGCCGCCGGCGCAGAAGTTCGCGCCGGTGCCGCGCAGCAGCACCGCGCCCACCTCGGACCCCAGCGAACCCAGTGCGGCGGTGCCCGCGTTGATGCCCGCGAAGTCCATGGACGTGCCGTTGGCGGAGGTGGCGATGGTGATCTGGAGGACGCCGTCGACGGTCGTTACGTAGCCGGTTTGCTCGCTGGTGGTCATGATCTGCACCTTAACGGGCGCGGCCGGACGCAGTCCCTCGGTAGTCCGCACGGCAACCGGAGCGAGGGCGAGGTTACCTCTAGCGGCCGTCGTCCGACACCGACTCGGCGTGCGTCGTCGGCGTGCGCACCATGCGCACCTCGATCGCGGCGGTGAACGGTTCGACCTTGCGCGTGCCGTCGAGCACGAACCCATGCCGCCGGTAGAACGCGTTGGCGCGCGCATTCTGCTCGAACACCCACAGCGAGCACGGAGCGGCCGGATCGAGCGCGGCGCGGATCAGGTCGTCGGCGACCCCGCTGCCGTGCCAGGAGGAACGCACGTAGAGCGCGTGCAGTTCGATCGGGATCACCGCGTCCGGGTCGCCGGGCGGGCCCGCGCTGGAAAATCCGATCACCACGTCATCTACGACCGCGACGTGCGTGCGGCCCGGATAGCGCAGCCGGTCGCGCTCCCACTGCTCGGCCCGTCGTCCGATATCGAAGGCGTCGAGCACGTGCGCGGGCACCAGCCCCCGGTACGCCTCGCGCCAGCAGGCGATGTGGCATTCGGCGAGGCTGTAGACGTACTCGGCGGTCAGCGGCTGAACCCGCCACGGATGCTCGGTCACAGCGGCCATGCGCGGCCCGCACTCATGACAACGCCCCGGACCACCCGATACGGGTGCCGGGGCGTGTACCGACGAGGCCGGTCAGCCCGAGGGCGGATCAGCCGCGGGCGACCTTGCCCGCCTTCAGGCAAGAGGTGCACACGTTCATCCGGCGGGTGTTGCCCGGGGCGACCTGCGCGCGAACGGTCTGGATGTTCGGGTTCCAACGACGGTTGGTGCGCCGGTGCGAGTGCGAGACCGACTTCCCGAAGCCGGGGCCCTTGGCGCAGACGTCGCAGACGGCAGCCATAGTCGCGAACTCCTTCATGTCAATGGTGGGGACCGCCGCTTTCGCGGTGCGGCGCATCCTCGTGCAATGTCGAGTGCCCTGTCAGCGGAGAGCCGACCAGCGCAGACCGGTGACGGCCGCGCGAGGCAACCCTGCAAGGGTAGCTGTGCTGCCTTCGATCCACCAAACCGGTCCCCGTGAACGAGTGCCGGATCGGTCGCCGGGCATATCCATTCTAATGACGCGGTCTTACCGGTCGCCTGTCGGGACCGCCCGCTAACCTGGCGGGCGGTGGTGGTGCGCAGGTGGCGGAAGGGAGTGAGGTGACGGTGTCCGGAGCGCGAGACGTGATGGACGGCACGGCATTGCTGCGCTGGGGCCGTACCTGTCTCGCCGGCCTGGAGCATCGGCGCGAGGAGATCAACGCGCTCAATGTGTTCCCTGTCCCGGACGCGGATACCGGCACCAATCTGCTGGCCACGATGCGTGCCGCGGTGGAGGCGGGGGAGGCGGCCGCGCGGGCGGACGGGAGCGCCGCCCGTGCCGTCGCCGTCGCGATGGCGCACGGCGCGACGGTCGGCGCCCGCGGCAATTCCGGGATCATCCTGTCGCAGGTACTGCGCGGCGTCGCGGACACGGTGCACGGCGGTCCGTTCACGGCCGACAGCCTGCGCGCCGCGCTGGCCAGGGCCTCCGAACTGGTCCGTGAGGCACTGAGCGTGCCGATCGAAGGGACGATCCTCACCGTGCTCGACTGCGCGACCGCGGCGGCCGCGGCATGCCCCGACCAGGAATTGGCGGATGTGGCACTCGCGGCGGCCGACGGCGCGGCCAAAGCGCTCGGCGATACCCCGTTCCAATTGGGCGTGCTGCGTCGGGCCGGTGTCGTCGACGCGGGAGCCCGAGGGTTGGTCGTGCTGCTGGACAGCTTGGTCACCGTGACCCGAGGCGAGGCGCCGACGCGGCCGGAGTACCCGCGGCCCGCGGCGGCCGACCGTTCGGCGCCCGCCGGCGAGGCCGAACCGCAGTACGAGGTGATGTATTTGCTGGCCGACTCCGACGAGCGGAAAGTGGCCGCGTTGCGCGCCCGTCTCGGCGAACTCGGCGACTCGGTCGTCGTCGTCGGCGACGGAAGCGGATCCTGGTCGGCGCACGTGCACTGCGCCGATGCGGGTGCGGCGGTGGAAGCGGGCATCGCGGCGGGCATGCTCAGCCGGATCCGCGTCGAGAACGTCGCTTTCGCTTCGCACGCGGACATATCCGAGGTGTCGAGCGGCCTCGGCGCGGCTGATCGCGCCACGCGCGCGAACCCCGGCGAACTGTCCGATGGCGATGCGTCCCGGACCGGGCCTGCCCGAGGCGAAGGCATCGCGGGATCGGTTCCGCCCGCCGATTCGACCCAGGTGGTGGCCGGTGCGCTCGGCCCGAGCGTAGCTCCGGCCGACCGCGGGATTCTGGCGGTGGTCGCGGGTGCGGGCGCGGCGACGCTGTTCGAGGACGCGGGCGCGGTGGTGCTGGCAGGCGAGCCCGTCACCGCGGCAACTCTGCTGGCCGCGATCCGGCGTATGCCGAACCGAGAGGTACTGGTGCTGCCCAACGGCGCGCTGCCTGCGCACGAATTGGTCGCCGTCGGTGTCGCCGCGCGTGACGCCCACCGGGACGTGCTGCTGTTGCCGAGCGCGTCGATGGTGCAAGGACTGGCGGCCTTGGCCGTGCACGACCGCGGGCGGATCGCGGTGGACGACGCCTTCGCCATGTCCGAGGCGGCCGCCACCACGCGCTGGGGATCGCTGCGCGCGGCGACCGAGCGCGCGCTCACCATGGTCGGCACTTGCGAACCGGGCGATGGGCTCGGTCTGGCCGGGCACGACGTCGTCGTGATCGAGCGCGATGTGCCCGCCGCCGGGCGGACGCTGCTGGACCGGCTGCTCGCCTTCGGCGGCGAGCTGGTCACCCTGCTGATGGGCGCGGCGGCGCCGGATGGCCTCGGCGACGAACTGGCGGCGCATATCGCGCAGAACTTTCCCGGCGTCGAGGTGATCGTGTATTCCGGTGGGCAGCAGGGCGATTCGGTGCAGATCGGAGTGGAGTAGGCATGGCGGCACTGAGTGATCGGCTCGACCACATCCTCGGCGCGAAGGCAGCGGACTCGCTCGCGGACGCTTTCGACATGCGGACCGTCGAGGATCTGCTGCGGCACTACCCCCTGCGATACGCGACGCAGGGGCAGCCGCTCACCGAGGAAGCGCCGGAAGACGGTTCGCACATCACCGTCATCGGCCGGATCACGAAGGCCGAGCTGCGGCCGATGCGCAACCGCCGCGGTTCCCTGCTGAAGGTGGTCCTCGACACCGGCTCCGGGCGCGGCGTGGACGTCACCTTCTTTAACGGCGACAAGGTGAAGTACGTGGTCCGCGAAGGGTTGCGCGCGATGATGTCGGGCACGGTGAACTACTGGCGTCCCGGCCAGTGGAACCTCAGCCATCCCGGCTACTTGATCCTGCCGGAAACCGAGGGCGATGACGATTCGGTCGGCGCGCTGACCAGGGTGCGCGGCGGCGGAGACCTGCGCGGCCTCGCGGAGAGCGCGAAAGGCGCGGGGGGAGTGGACACCTCGTTCATGGAACGCGAGTTCGTCCCGGTCTACCCGGCGACCGCGAAGGTGCAGAGCTGGGACGTGCTCGCCTGCGTGCGTCAGGTGCTCGACCAGCTCGATCCCCTCGACGATCCCGTACCGGAAGACGTGCGCGCCGAACGCGCGCTGCCGAACCTGTCCGACGCGCTGCGCCTGATCCACCTGCCCGAACGCAAGGACGATATCGATCGAGCCAAGGACCGGCTGCGTTTCGACGAGGCGCTGGCCTTGCAATTGGTCTTGGCCGAGCGCAGGCATGAGGTGTCCGGGCGCAGGGCGCGCGCTTGTGCTCCGCGGCCGGACGGTATCGCCGCGGCGTTCGAGCAGCGACTTCCGTTCGAACTCACCGCGGGGCAGCAGCAGGTCGTCGCGGAGATCTCCGCCGACCTGGCCCGTGAACAGCCGATGCACCGGTTGCTGCAAGGCGAGGTGGGCTCCGGCAAGACGATCGTCGCCCTGCACGCCATGCTGCAGGTGGTGGACGCGGGACTGCAGTGCGCGCTGCTCGCCCCGACGGAGGTGCTCGCCGCGCAGCACTATCGGTCGCTGCGCGGCATGCTCGGTGACCTGGGCGCCGCGGGCGAGCTGGGCGCGGCCGACCACGCCACCCGAGTGGTGCTGGTGACCGGGTCGATGTCGGCCTCGGCCAAGAAGGCGGCGTTGCTGGAAGCGGTGACCGGTGAGGCGGGCATCGTGATCGGCACGCACGCGCTGATCCAGGACAACGTCGAGTTCTTCGACCTCGGCATGGTGGTGGTCGACGAGCAGCATCGCTTCGGTGTCGAGCAGCGGGATGCCCTGCGCGCCAAGGCGAAAGCGGGCGCCAGTCCGCATCTGCTGGTGATGACCGCGACCCCGATCCCGCGCACCATCGCCATGACCACGCTCGGCGATCTGGAGACCTCCACGCTGACCGAACTGCCGAGAGGCCGCTCGCCGATCGTCTCCAGGGTGGTGCCGCGCAGGCAGCACCCGAACTGGGTGGATCGCGCCTGGGAGCGGATCGTGGAGGAGGTCGCCGCCGGGCGCCAGGCGTACGTGGTGTGTTCGCGCATCGGCGACGACGAGGAGGCCGCGGGCAAATCCCGCAACGGGCGGGCGAAGAACGGCGACGGCGAGAAGGACGGCCCGACCACCCAGGCCGTGCTGGACGTGTTCGAGACGCTGCGCGCGGGCCCGCTGTCCGGCGTGCGGGTCGGCTTGCTGCACGGCAGACTGCCCGCCGACGAAAAAGACCAGGTGATGCGGGCGTTCAACGACGGATCGGTGGACGTTCTGGTGTGCACCACCGTGGTCGAGGTCGGTGTGGACGTGCCCAACGCGACGGTGATGGTGATCGTCGACGCCGACCGGTTCGGCGTCAGCCAATTGCATCAGCTGCGCGGCCGGATCGGGCGGGGCGAGCACCCCGGTTTGTGCCTGCTGATCACGGATGCCGCGCCGGGCGGGTCGGCCATGGCGCGTCTGGACGCGGTCGCCGCCACCACCGACGGCTTCGAACTCGCGGTGCTCGATCTGCGGACCCGGCGCGAGGGCGACGTGCTGGGCGCCGCCCAATCCGGCACCGCCCGCTCGCTGCGCCTGCTGTCACTGCTGGACGATCTCGAGGTGATCACCGCGGCGCAGGAGTTCGCCCGCGCGGTGGTGGCGTCCGACCCGGGGCTGCGCGGGCATCCCGGGCTGGCGGGGATGATGCACGCGGCGGTGGACTCCGAGCGGCTGGAGTATCTGGCCAAGTCTTGATCGCACCGGCGGTGTGGACGGGAGACGTCGGACTCCGGGCGCGCACGTGCGGCGGCCACGTCGCCGTTCGCGCACAGTGGCGGCCGAAAGATCGGTGCTGAACGGCGACCCGGCCGCACTGATCTCCTCGGCGGGCGCGCCGTTCACGGTGGTCGTGCTCGAGATCGACGCAGCGACTCCGGGCGATCCGCGCCGGGCCGACCCGCACGAGCTCGCCGGAAGCGAAGTCGTCAGCGCCCGAGCCGCGGGTAGGGCAGGTCGGTGCTGGTGTGTTCGGCGACCGCCAACGGGCTGCCTATGTGCGGGAAGGCGCGCTGCGGACATGCGGGACGCTCGCACACTTTGCAGCCCGCGCCGATCGGGACCGAGGCCGCCGGGTCGTCCAGCTGCAACCCGGACGAGTACACCAAGCGGTCGGCGTATTCGATATCGCAGCCGAGGCCGACGGCGAAGTTCTTCGCCGCGGTGCCGAACCCGTGTGGGGCGATCGCCGCGGTGCGCGCGATCCATAGATACCGGCGGCCGTCGGGCATCTCGGCCACTTGGGTCAGGATCCGGCCGGGATGGGAGAAGGCCTCGTGCACCACCCAGAGCGGGCAACTGCCACCGACCCGGGAGAAGTGGAAAGCGGTGGCGGACTGACGTTTGGAGATGTTGCCCGCCCGGTCGGTGCGGACGAAGAAGAACGGAACGCCACGCTGGCCCTGCCGTTGCAGGGTGCTGAGCCGATGGCAGACGGTCTCGAACCCGACCTCGAAACGCAGGCCGAGCAGGTCGATGTCGTAGCGGAGTTCCTCGGCCGAGCGCAGGAACCGGCTGTAGGGCAGCACCAGCGCGCCCGCGAAGTAATTGGCCAGCCCGATCCGCGCCAGCGTGCGGGATTCGCCGCTGAGCGACGGGCTCTCGGCCAGCACGGCATCCAGCTCGGCCCCGTACAGCAGGAGGCCGAGCGTGGTGGCGATCTGAAAGGCGCGCTGGCCCGGCCGCAATCGGCGAGCGAGCGTGAGCGTGCGGGTCTCGGTGTCGTAGTGGCGTTTGGGGACGGTGGGGTCGGCGCCGTCGCCGCGCACGAGAACGGTGACGCCGGCGCGTTCCTCGGCGATGCGGGCGAGCTGGCGATCGAGCGAGCCGATGGTCAGCCCGGAATTCTCGAACAGTTGCTCGGCGGCGATGTCGAGTTGCGGAATGTGATTGTGGTGGTCGTAGAAGAAGTCGCGTACGTCCTCGTAGGGCATGGGCACCCCGGGCGCGCCCGCGGGCGCGGACACCCGCGCGGACAGCAGGTCGAGCTGATCGGTGGCGGCGCGTAGGCGGCGATGCATGGCGACGACGATCCTGGCGACTTCCGGTTGGCGGGTCGCCAGCTCCTCCACCTCGGTCAGCGGCGCTGTGTGTCCGCCCGCGGCGTCGACCAGCACTTCGTGTAGATCCGATACGAGCCGCGCGTCGGAATCGGCGGCGAAGAACTGGACGTCCAGGTCGAAGGTGGAATTCAATTTCAGCAGTACGGGAATGGTGAGTGGGCGCTGGTCCCGCTCGAGCTGATTGAGGTAGCTCGGCGACAGATCCAGCGATTTCGCCAGAGCCGCCTGAGTCATTCTCCGCTCTTCACGCAACCGCCGAAGCCGGGCGCCCGCATACATCTTGCGCACGTGCACGATGGTAGCTGTGATTATTCGCAATCATCGCAATAACGCGCGCTATTACCCACAAAGATGTGCTTTTGCGAGGTGTCCAGCAATGTATTCGATCTGCGTAGCGTGCGAAGAGAGGTTTGCCACCGTGTCGTTGTGAACGCGTGAAATTCGCCGTTGCCCGCGGCCTGGAACGAAACCGACCCGGAAGTCGCTGACGCCCTTCCCTGCCGAGCAATTGCTTGGTTGAATCGAGGGGTCCAATCCCCGCCCCGGCACCAGGAAGTGAGCAGACGAATGCCCGATCCCGACGAGCTCGTGCGTGCGATGTGCCGAAGCTGGTCCGACCCGGATCCGGATCGGATCAGCGCGTACTTCGCCGAGGACGCCGTCTACCACAACATCCCGATGGAGCCCATCGTCGGCCGCGCCGCCATTCGCGACTTCATCGCGGGTTTCCTGACCACCTTCGACGCCATCGATTTCGACATCCACCACCAGATCGCCTCCGGCAACGTGGTGATGAACGAGCGCACCGACATCCTCCGCTCCGCCGGACGCGAGACTCCGCTCCCGGTCATGGGTTTCTTCGAAGTCGCCGACGGCGCCATCACCACGTGGCGTGACTACTTCGACATGGTCGCCATCAACCGCGCCTTCGGACTGTAGGGCCTCAGCCGAACAGATCGTTCTCGGATTCGGCTGTGGCGGCCTTGCGCGTCCAGGATTCGAGCCGGTCGAGATCGGTGCACCCGGTGATCTCGGCTCGCGTCTTCTGCCCGACGACGATCCCGCGCGCTTCCAGCACAAGGAGAAGGGCCCGAACCGCTTCTTCGGTCCGCCCTTCGTCGCGGCCTTGCGCCACGTACTTGCGGGCGAAGTCGCTCTGGTACTCGTACTTGAAGGTCGACGTCATGAGTTCCTCCAGTCGATGCCGGGCCGTCTTCGACAGGGCCGCGACAACAAGGTCATAGTACATTTTCGCCCGCTCGTCATCGGTCGCGAGCGTGTCGGCATGGGATGAAAGCTACATGGGCGCAATGACATTCGGATTTGTGAAGTGAACTTTCGTATCGTATGGAACCGAACCGGCCATCGGTGCGTCGAAAGTAAGCAAGAGGGGAAAGACGGTGTCGTAGTCGACTAGTGAGGAGGGGTAGCCGATGGAGCGTTGTTCCGGGTGTCATACGGCGTGGCGACGAGGGATGCGGACGCGGGCGCGGGAGTTGCCGGTCACGCGGCGGGAAGAACCGTGTGACCGGTACACCCTACGGCGGCGGCAGCCGCCTCGGCCGGAACCCGAATCCGGCTGAGGCCGTAGTTGATCCGGTGCCCCTTCGGCAGGTAAAGGGGGCACCGGATCGGCGATCTACGGGTGGGGTTACCGCACGGCCGCCGCTGCCGCGACCATGTTGCGGAGCGAGGCTTCCACCTCGGTGCGTCCCCTGGTCTTCAATCCGCAGTCGGGATTCACCCAAAGACGCTCGGCCGGAACGGCTTTCAATGCCGCGCGCAGCGATGTGGTGATCTCGTCAACGCTGGGCACCCGTGGAGAGTGGATGTCGTACACGCCGGGGCCGACGCCGAGGTCGAATCCCGCCGCGTTGAGGTCGTCGAGCACCTCCATGCGTGAGCGCGCCGCCTCTATGGACGTGACATCGGCGTCCAGTCCGGCGATCGCGTCGATCACCTCGCCGAACTCCGAGTAGCACAGATGCGTGTGGATCTGCGTCGCGTCGGACACCCCGGAGGTCGCGAGCCGGAACGACCGCACCGACCATTCCAGATACCCGGGATGATCGGCCGCGCGCAGCGGAAGCAGTTCCCGCAAGGCGGGCTCGTCGACCTGGATGATCCGGGTGCCCGCCGACTCCAGATCCACGGTCTCCTCCCGGATCGCCAGCGCCACCTGTCGGGCGGACTCGCCCAACGGCTGGTCGTCGCGGACGAACGACCACGCCAGAATGGTCACCGGGCCGGTCAGCATGCCCTTCACCGGCTTGTCGGTGAGCGACTGCGCGTAGCCGATCCACTCGACGGTCATCGGCTCCCGCCGCGCGACATCCCCGAACAGGATCGGCGGCCGCACGCAGCGCGTCCCATAGGACTGCACCCAACCTTGCTCGGTCGCCGCGAACCCGTCGAGTTGCTCGGCGAAGTACTGCACCATGTCGTTGCGTTCCGGCTCGCCGTGCACCAGCACGTCCAACCCCAACTCCTCCTGGAGCGCGATGATATCCGCGATCTCGGCCCGCATCCGGCGTACATACTCCGCCCGATCGATCTCGCCCTTGCGCAGCGCGGCGCGCGCCAGCCGGATGGCCGAGGTCTGCGGGTAGGAACCGATCGTCGTGGTCGGCAGCGCGGGCAGCCGCAGACGATCCCGTTGCAGTTCCCGGCGTTGTTCGGCGGGCGCGCGGCGGTCGGCGTCGGGCCCGAGCGCGGCGAGCGCGGCTCGCACGCGCGGATCGTTCAGCCGCGGATCCGACCACCGCGACGCCAGCGCCGCCCGCACCTCGGCCAACTCGGCGGCGATCGCCTCCGTGCCCTGGCTCAGCCCGGTGGCGAGCAGGCGCACCTCGGCCACCTTCTCCGCACCGAACGCCAGCCAGGATCGCAGCCGCTCGTCCAACCCGGTTTCCGCGGCCAGCGTGTACGGCACGTGCAGCAGCGAGCAGGAACTCGAAACCGCCACGTGCGCAGCGGATCCCAGCAACGCGCCGAGGGTGGCCATGGCGCGGTCCAGATCGGTGCGCCACACATTGCGGCCGTCGACGATCCCCGCGACGAGCAGTTTGCCGGTCAGCGCGGGTACGGCGGCCACCGCGGCGACGTCGGCGCCGGCCGTGAAATCGAGGGAGACCCCCTCTATTCCGGTGCTCGCCAGCGCCGTCAGCGCCGCATCCGGTCGCCCGAAGTAGGTCGCGACGAGGATCGCCGGGCGCTCGGCGGCGTCGGCGAGTTCCTCGTAGGTGACCTGCACCAAGTCGATTTCCTCCGCCGTGAGGTCAGTGACCAGCACCGGCTCGTCGATCTGCACCCATCCGGCACCGGCGACGGCGAGCCTGCGCAGCAGTTCCCGATACAGCGGCAGCAGCTCGATCAGCCGGGCGAGCGCCGAGCCGCCGGTCGCCTTCGCCAGTTTGAGGAAGGTGATCGGCCCGATCACCACCGGCCGCGCGGGCACCCCCAGTTCCAGCGCTTCCCGCAGTTCCGCGAGCAGCTTCTCCGGGTGCAGCGAGAAGGCGGTCTCCGGCTCGATTTCCGGCACCAGGTAGTGGTAGTTGGTGTCGAACCACTTGGTCATCTCCAAGGGCTCGACCGTGTCGGTGCCGCGCGCGGCGGCGAAATACCGTTCCAGCGGGTCCGCGATCCCGGCGACCCGGGGCGGCAGCGCGCCCAGCAACTCGGCGGTGTCGAGCATCTGGTCGTAGTAGGAGAACGTGCCGATCGGAACGGAGTCCAGGCCCGCGGCCCGTAATTCGGCGAATTGGGCGTGCCGGAGGTCGCGCGCCACGGCGTGCAACTGGTCGGCGTCGATCTTGCCCGCCCAATAGGCTTCGGTGGCCCGCTTCAGTTCGCGCCGCGGCCCCACTCGTGGAAGCCCGAGAACCGTCGCGGTAAACGGCTTTTGCTGTGCAACAGTCACGATGTTTCTCCATTGCTGAGGACGAAAGCCATCGCCATACGGGCAGGCGGAGAACCCGGTGACATGCCGGTGATGTTCCCGGCGGAGCCCGACACGTCAGCTGGTGATCCGCACGCCCAATCCACGAGGCGGTGGCCGCCGGGTACGGCGTACCCGGCACGGCTGGCAGGTCTTCGGACTCGCGGGCACCGGCCGTGCGGGCCGGCATACGCCGGAGTGCTCCCGATGGCCGACCTACTGGCCGTCGCTTCCCAAGTCGCCGAACCTTCCGGATCGCTGAACTCAGTGCCTGGTGACGGCGGTCGTTCCTGCATACCGCTGCGGGACAGTCCCGGATTCCCACCGGGTTCCCTCTCACCCGCCGTGACGTCGCCGTACCGGCGGGCTCGACTCCGTGGCGCGACGTCGGGGCTCCATCTCGTCGTGCTGCGGTGAACCAGCTGCCCACTCAGCATAGGACGCGTCCGAGCGAGCACACCGCGAGGGATCACACCGGCATTTGCCCGCACCGCTCATCGCGAACCGATTCCGCACCTGCTTCCGTTCCGGCTATCGGCCGGGCCGCCCATGCGGTCCCGGATCTGCTCTCGACCGGCTACCAGACCGCCGGGTCACCCGGGATTCACCTTTCCGAACTCGTCGCATGCGTGGTTCGCCTGGTCCGAGAGCGCGAACTCGTGCCAGGGGAGCGCGGCTCGATGCCGGGATCGACCACCGGGACGGCTGCTCGGCGGCCTCCGCCGCCGGACCCGAACCGAACCCGGCCTCGGGACAGCACACCGGTTGCTGCCGCACCGCTCATGTGTCGGCGCTGTGAACGCAACTTCGCAACCGTGCTAGTCGGTCTTGTGAAAAGGTTTGCGAAGGGGGATTCCGTGTCGGTGCGGTTCACGCGGCCGGGTACCTTGGGTCAATGTTCTCGAAAGTCTTGGTTGCCAACCGTGGCGAGATCGCCATCCGCGCCTTCCGTGCGGCCTACGAACTCGGCATCGGGACGGTCGCCGTGTTTCCCTACGAGGACCGCAATTCGGTCCATCGGCTGAAGGCGGCGGAGTCGTACCAGATCGGCGAGCCCGGCCATCCGGTGCGGGCCTACCTGTCGATCGAGGCGATCATCGAGGCGGCCAAGTCGGCGGGCGCGGACGCGATCTACCCGGGGTACGGGTTCTTGTCGGAGAACCCGGATCTGGCGGCGGCATGCGCCCGCGAGGGCATCACCTTCATCGGACCGTCGGCCGAGGTGCTCGAACTGGCGGGTAACAAGGCGCGGGCGATCGCGGCGGCCAAGGCTGCCGGGCTGCCGGTGTTGCGTTCGAGCGCACCGTCGTCGGACGTGGAGGAGCTGCTGGCCGCGGCACGGGGGCTGGAATACCCCATCTTCGTGAAGGCGGTGGCCGGCGGCGGAGGGCGCGGGATGCGCCGGGTCGCCGCGCCCGAACAGCTGCGCGAGTCGATCGAGGCGGCCTCCAGGGAGGCGGAGTCGGCGTTCGGCGACCCGACGGTGTTCCTGGAACAGGCGGTGGTGAACCCCCGCCACATCGAGGTGCAGATCCTGGCTGATCAGCACGGGAACGTGATGCACCTGTTCGAGCGGGACTGCTCGGTGCAGCGCCGCCACCAGAAGGTGATCGAGCTGGCACCGGCACCCAATCTGGACCCCGCACTGCGGGAACGGATCTGCGCCGACGCGGTCGCCTTCGCCCGGCAGATCGGCTACTCGTGCGCGGGCACCGTGGAGTTCCTGCTCGACGAGCGCGGCAACCACGTCTTCATCGAGATGAACCCGCGCATCCAGGTGGAGCACACGGTGACCGAGGAGATCACCGACGTGGACCTGGTGCAGTCGCAGCTGCGCATCGCGGCGGGGGAGACGCTCGAGCAATTGGGTCTCAGCCAGGACGCCGTGACCATCCGGGGCGCGGCTTTGCAATGCCGGATCACCACCGAGGACCCGGCCAACGGATTCCGTCCCGACACCGGCCGGATCACCGCCTACCGCACACCCGGCGGCGCGGGCATCCGCCTAGATGGCGGCGCGAACCTGGGCGCCGAGATCGGCGCCTACTTCGACTCCATGCTGGTCAAGCTCACCTGCCGGGGCCGTGACTTCGATACGGCGGTGGCGCGGGCGAGCCGGGCGCTGGCCGAGTTCCGGATTCGCGGCGTCGCCACGAACATTCCCTTCCTGCTGGCGGTGCTGGACGATCCGGACTTCAAGGCGGGCCGGGTCACCACCTCGTTCATCGACGAGCGTCCGCAGCTGCTGACCCTGCGCCGGTCCGCGGACCGCGGCACCAAGATCCTCGACTACCTGGCCGACGTCACGGTGAACAAGCCGCACGGCGATCGGCCGACCACGGTGTACCCGCACGACAAGTTGCCCGCGATCGATCTGAGCGTGCCGCCGCCGGACGGCTCGCGGCAGCGGCTGCTGCGGCTGGGTCCGGAGGGTTTCGCGCGGGCGTTGCGTGAGCAGAAGGCGGTCGGCGTCACCGACACCACCTTCCGCGACGCACACCAATCGCTGCTGGCCACCCGGGTGCGCACCAACGGTCTGCTGGGCGTGGCGGGGCATGTGGCGCGATTGACTCCGGAGTTGCTGTCGATCGAGGCGTGGGGCGGAGCGACCTACGACGTGGGGCTGCGGTTCCTGTACGAGGACCCGTGGGAGCGGCTGGCGGCGTTGCGCGAGGCGATCCCGAACATCTGCCTGCAGATGCTGCTGCGCGGCCGTAACACCGTCGGCTACACCCCGTATCCGGAGGCGGTGACCCGCGCGTTCGTCTCGGAGGCGACCGCCACGGGTATCGACATCTTCCGTATCTTCGACGCGCTCAACAATGTCGACCAGATGCGTCCGGCCATCGATGCGGTCCGCGAGACCGGTACCGCGATCGCGGAGGTCGCGATCAGCTACACCGGGGATCTGTCGAATCCGGACGAGTCGCTCTACACCCTGGACTACTACCTGAAGCTGGCCGAGCAGATCGTCGACGCGGGCGCGCACGTGCTCGCGATCAAGGACATGGCGGGTCTGCTGCGCGCCCCGGCCGCGACCACACTGGTCACCGCGTTGCGCAGCAATTTCGATCTGCCGGTGCACGTGCACACCCACGACACCCCGGGCGGGCAGCTGGCCACTTATCTGGCCGCGTGGCAGGCCGGCGCCGACGCCGTGGACGGGGCGAGCGCCGCGATGGCGGGCACCACCAGCCAGCCCGCGCTCTCGGCGATCGTCGCCGCGGCGGCGCACAGCGAGTACGACACCGGGTTGAACCTGCAGAACGTGTGCGACCTGGAACCGTACTGGGAGGCGCTGCGGAAGGTGTACGCCCCGTTCGAGTCCGGGCTGCCCGCACCCACCGGTCGCGTCTACACCCACGAGATCCCCGGCGGGCAGTTGTCGAACCTGCGTCAGCAGGCCATCGCGCTCGGGTTGGGTGACAGGTTCGAGGAGGTGGAGGCGAAGTACGCCGCCGCCGACCGGCTGCTCGGCCGCTTGGTGAAGGTCACCCCGTCCTCGAAGGTCGTCGGTGACCTGGCGCTGGCGTTGGTCGGCACCGGTGTCGAGGTCGAGGATTTCGCCTCCGACCCGGGTCGCTACGACATCCCGGATTCGGTGATCGGTTTCCTGCGCGGTGAACTCGGCACACCCGCCGGCGGCTGGCCCGAACCGTTCCGCACCAAGGCTCTGGCCGGGCGCGGCGCGGCCAAGCCCGAGACACCGTTGACGCCCGCGGACGAGAAGGGCCTGTCCGGCAGCTCCGAGGAGCGCCGGGCGACGTTGAACCGGTTGCTGTTCCCCGGCCCCACCGCCGAATTCCTCGCCCACCGGGAGAAGTACGGCGATACCTCCGGGTTGTCGGCCAACCAGTTCTTCTACGGGCTGCGCCGCGGCGAGGAACACCGGGTGCAGTTGGAGAAGGGAGTCACCTTGCTCATCGGCCTGGAAGCGATCTCCGAGCCCGACGAGCGCGGTATGCGCACGGTGATGTGCATCTTGAACGGGCAGCTGCGGCCGGTCTCGGTGCGTGACCGATCGATCGCCAGCGAGATCCCCGCGGCGGAGAAAGCCGACAAGGCCAACCCAGGCCACATCGCGGCGCCGTTCGCCGGTGTCGTCACTCTCGCGGTCTCCGAAGGCGATTCGGTCGCGGCGGGCGACACCATCGGCACCATCGAGGCCATGAAGATGGAAGCCGCGATCACCGCGCCACGCGCGGGCATCGTCGGCCGCGTCGCCATCGGCTCCGTGCAGCAGGTCGAGGGCGGTGACCTGCTCATCGAACTGGCGGTGCGGGAGTCGTCCGCCGGATGACGAGGATCGTCGCGGGCGCGGCGGGCGGACGGCGCCTCCGGGTGCCGCCGTCCGGCACCCGCCCGACCTCCGATCGCGTCCGGGAGGCGCTGTTCAGCGCGTTGGACGCCCGGTTGGACTTCGCGGGCGCGCGCGTCCTCGACTTGTACGCGGGTTCCGGCGCACTCGGGCTGGAGGCGCTGTCGCGTGGCGCCGAGCACGCTTTGCTCGTCGAATCCGACCGGAAGGCGGCGGCCGTTGTTCGCGGCAATATCGCCGACCTCGGGCTGCCCGGCGCCGAATTGCGGGTCGCGACGGTGGCCAGTGTGCTGCAACTGGGCGAGGCGGGCGGCTTCGACGTGGTCTTCTCGGACCCGCCGTACGCGGTGGACAACGCCGCGGTGCTGGCCGACCTGAGCGCGCTGGCCGAGCGCGGTTGGCTGCGCCCAGGGGCGGTGGTCGTGCTGGAGCGTTCGGCGCGTTCCCCCGAAACCGCCTGGCCCGCAGGCTTCGTCCCGGCCAAGTCGCGCCGGTACGGCGAAACCCGCATCGAGCTGGCGGAGTTCGATCCGGACGAATAGGCGCGCGTGCGGCCACCCGTGCCCGGCCGCGTGCGTCCTGCTAGCGTCGCCTCATGGCAGGAGCACTGTGCCCCGGGTCGTTCGACCCCGTGACCTACGGACACCTCGACGTTTTCACCCGGGCGGCGGCCCAGTTCGACGAGGTCGTCATCACCGTCATGATCAACCCGAAGAAGCAGGGCATGTTCACCGTCGACGAGCGCATCGAGATGCTGCGCGAGTCGACCGCGCACCTGGGCAACGTCCGGGTGGAGTCGTGGCAGGGGCTGCTGGTGGACTTCGCCCGCGAGCAGGGCATCACCGCCATCGTGAAGGGTCTGCGCGACGCGGGCGACTTCGGCTATGAACTGCAGATGGCGCAGATGAACAAGAAGCTCTCCGGCGTGGACACCTTCTTCATAGCCACCAACCCGTCGTTCAGCTTCCTGTCCAGCTCACTGGTCAAGGAGGTCGCCGCCTACGGCGGCGACGTCGCCGACATGCTGCCCCCCTCGGTGCACAAGCGCCTCCTCGACCGCCTGGCCGAACGCAAGAACTGACCAACCAGGCCGCGAATCCGCAGGTGATCTCGCCTTCATCGCAAACCTGCTAGAACGCTGACGCGGTGGCGAACAACGGACCCTCTACGGAAAAGCCACGGAGCCTTCACACCTGCCGACCCGACCGGGTGGTTCACCACCCTGTCGGGTTCGCCAAAGCAACCACTGATCACGCGAGAATTTGGGTAACTCCCGGGGAACGCCCAAACCCCACCGGCACCCAACGCAAGATCTGAACGCAACTCACGTCCCACTTACTGGTAAGGCCTGAATACTCGGAGAGGCGGGCAGCGAGGCGGGCGGGCAGCCTAGAACACCAGACCACGTAGGGCCAGGAAGCGCATGCCGCCGACCACAGCGGTGATCGCCAGGATCGCGACGGCCTGGGCGGTGTCCCCGAGGCCGGGAGCCCACAGACCAAGGGCGGCCAGCCCCGCGGTGGTGACGCCGAGTCCGACCAACGCGAGCCCGCCGCCTTCCCATTGCGCGGTGAACCAGCCGACCCGTTCCGCGGCGTGGAAGGTGAGCTGACGGTGCAGCTCGTTGGCGATCACGGTGCTGACGATCGAGCCCACGACGTTGGCGATCAGCGGTCCGACGCCGTGCATGGCGAAGAACAACAGGACGTACGCGATATTGCTGGAGCCGCCGACCAGCGCGAATCGGATCAGCTGAGCGAAGGCTCGATCGCCGCGCAGGTACCGGGCGAGCCGGCCGAGCCCGGTCGCCACCGAGGTCCTCGGCAGTGCCGGATAGGGGCCGGCCCACGGCACGAAGAAGCTGGTGGCGCTCACTCCTCCGGGTCGCGGCAGTTCCAGTAAGGTCATCGTCTTTCCGATCGAACACAAGCCCTCGGCAGGGACAACGGCGAGAGTGCTCGCATGCTTCCCCCGTCGACTCTTGGCAGGTTCCGTTCGTAGCGCATATTCGGCAATCGCTGACGTGTCGGCGCCTGTCAACATTCGACGGCGGGTTGTCCTTACCTCCGGCTTCCTTGTCCGCGATCCAGGGAACGCGGTAGGTGCTGAAGATCTTGGTCGACCTTCCAAGAAAATGTAACACGAAGCGGAGAGGAGGTCTCCACTTGATTTTGTGGCGTGCGAGACACTGGCACGACACACCGGAAAGGGACTCGGCACGAGCCGTGACGAGGGGCACACTGGGCGTCGGCGGAGATTTCGCCGTGAGTCCGCAGGAGGGTAGTGAGCATGTATCGCGTTTTCGAAGCGCTCGATGAACTGGTCGCCATCGTCGAAGAGGCGCGCGGCATCCCCCCGACCCGCAGTTGCATCGTGCCGCGCGGCGACGTGCTGGAATTACTCGACGACGTCCGCGACGCGCTGCCCGGCGAACTCGACGACGCACAGGACGTGCTCGACCATCGCGACAAGATCGTCTCCGATGCCAGGACCGCGGCCGAGACCGCCGTGACCGGGGCGAACGAGCAGGCCGAGCGCACCATCGGCGCGGCGCGCGAGGAAGCCGACCGCATCCTCGCCGACGCCAAGGCGCATGCCGATCGGATGGTCGCCGAGGCGAGCGCGCACGCCGATCACCTGGTGGCCTCCGCTCAGGAGGCGGCCGATCGGGTGGTGGCCGACGGCAACGCCGAATACGAGGCGGTGACCGGCCGGGCGCGGGCCGAGTCGGAGCGGATGATCGATGCGGGCAAGGCCGCCTACGACCGCTCCGTCGCCGACGGGCTCGCCGAGCAGGAGCGGCTGGTCACGCAGACCGAGGTGGTGCGGGCCGCGCACGCCGAATCGGCCAGGGTGATCGACGCCGCGCATGCCGAGGCGGATCGCCTGCGCGAGGAGTGCGACCACTACGTCGACTCCCGGCTCGCCGATTTCGAGGAGACGCTGACCAGCACGCTGCGCACGGTCGGGCGGGGGCGCCATCAACTGCGCAGTGGGGCGGGCGCACCCGACTACGCCACGGAATTCCGCAGGTAGCGGCCCCGAGCGCGATGGGCCGCGTTTGGGCGTGAACCGCGTGATCGCGTATTGTTGAGTGGTTGCCCGTATCCCCTCGATCGTGAGTGAGTCCGTGATGTCCGCCGGTTCCGGTTCCGCGTCGCGTCCCCGATCGGCCAAGCGCCGGTCGCCGGACGCCGCTTTCGTGCTGGACACCCGCAGCCTCGGCCGCAGGCCGGGGACCATGCGCGAGCTGCGCCGTACCGTCACCACCGAGGAGCGGATCGGTCTGGATCTGATCGGCGTTCCGGTGGGTGCGCAGGTGGAATTGGATCTGCAGTTGCAGGCGGTGTCCGAGGGAGTGCTGGTCACCGGGACGGTCGAGGCGCCGATCGAAGGTGAGTGCTCGCGCTGCCTGGAGCCGTTCACCGACTCGGTCACCCTGCGGCTGACCGAGCTGTTCGCCTATCCGGACAGCACCACCGAGCAGACCACCGAGGACGACGAGATCTATCGCATGGACGACGACCTCATCGATCTGGAACCGGTGGTGATCGACGCCGTCGGGCTGGAGTTGCCGCTGCAACCGCTGTGCACCCCGGATTGCGCGGGACTGTGCCCGGAATGCGGCGTACGGATGGCGATTGCGGGATCCGACCACCGGCATGAGATACTTGACCCTCGCTGGGCCGGACTGGCCAGATTCGCCTCCGAATCGCCCGGCAGCGGCAGCCCCGACGAGGGTGCGGCCGACCGAGACCACTGAGCAAGACCGATCAGCCGAACCGGCAGAGCAATTAAGACAGAGGAGAAGTAGTCGTGGCCGTTCCCAAGCGCCGGATGTCCCGTTCCAACACCAGGTCGCGGCGCAGCCAGTGGAAGGCCACCGCGCCGACCCTGATCACCTGCCCGAACCGCGCCTGCGGCGAGAAGACCCTGCCGCACATCGCCTGCCCGTCCTGCGGTACCTACAAGGGCCGCCAGGTCACGGCGGCGGTCTGATCGTCCGATCTGTCGTAGCGACGTGACCGACGAACCCGACTCGTCCGGTGAACACGCGAGCCTGCTCGCCGCGTTGGGCGTCGACGTGCAGCCGGATCTGCTGCGTCTCGCACTGACTCATCGGTCGTACGCGTACGAGAACGGCGGTCTGCCGACGAACGAGCGTCTCGAGTTCCTCGGCGACTCCGTGCTCGGGCTGAGCATCACCGAACGGCTGTATCACGAGCATCCCTCGAAGTCCGAGGGTGAGCTGGCCAAACTGCGCGCGAGCGTGGTGAACATGCGCGCGCTGGCGGAGGTCGCCCGCGGGCTCGGCGAGGGCGGGCTCGGTGCCCACCTGCTGCTCGGCAAGGGCGAGGAGCTCACCGGCGGCCGGGACAAGGAGAGCATCCTCGCCGACGGTATGGAGTCGTTGCTCGGCGCCGTGCATCTGGAGCACGGCATCGAGGTGGCTCGCGCCGTGGTGCTGCGGCTGTTCGCCGAGCTGCTCGAGCGCGGACCGCGGATGGGCGCGGGCCTGGACTGGAAGACGAGCCTGCAGGAACTCACCGCCGAGCGTGGTCTCGGCGTGCCCAGCTACGAGATCACCTCGACCGGGCCGGACCACGACAAGGAATTCACCGCCACCACGGTGATCGGCGGCCGGGCCTACGGGCAGGGCGTCGGACGGTCGAAGAAGGAAGCCGAGCAGAAGGCCGCGGGGGCCGCCTACGAGGCGCTGACCGCCGAAACCTGACGTGCCCGAACTTCCCGAGGTCGAGGTCGTGCGGCGCGGGCTCGCCGAGCACGTGGTCGGCCGGATGATCGAATCGGTGGCGATCACCCATCCCCGCTCGGTGCGCCGCCATCTCGAAGGCGCCGCCGATCTCGCCGCACGGCTGACCGGCCTGAAGGTCGAGTCGGCCGAGCGGCGCGGCAAATTCCTCTGGCTCACCTTCGACGATCCGGAGGCGGCGCTCGTCGTGCATCTCGGCATGAGCGGTCAGATGCTGGTCCAGCCCGCGGAAGCGCCGCTGGAGAAGCACGCCCACATCCGCGCCACCTTCGGCGACGGCACCCAGCTGCGCTTCGTCGACCAGCGCACCTTCGGCGGCTGGGCGCTCGCGCCGCTGGTCGAGGTGGACGGCACCCTGGTGCCCGAGCCGGTCGCGCACATCGCTCGCGATCCGCTGGATCCGCGTTTCGACGTCGAATCCGTGGTCGCCGTCATCCGGGGCAAGCAGAGTGAGATCAAACGCGTGCTGCTCGACCAAGGCGTGGTCTCCGGCATCGGCAACATCTACGCCGACGAGGCGCTGTGGCGGGCCGAGATCCACGGGGGACGGACCGCCTCCGGGCTGTCCAGACCCGCGGTGCGCGGGTTGCTCGCCGAAGTCGGCATTGTGATGAGCGAAGCGCTCGCCGCGGGCGGTACGTCGTTCGACGCGCTCTATGTGAACGTCAACGGCCAGTCGGGCTACTTCGAACGCTCCCTGGCCGTATACGGTCGGGAGCACGAGCCGTGTCGCCGGTGTGGTGCGCCGATCATCCGCGAGCGGTTCATGAACCGCTCGTCCTACTCCTGCCCGCGCTGCCAGCCGAAGCCTCGTCGTCGTTAGCGCGGGCGAGCTACCGTTTCCTCAGGGCGGTTCGGAATGTCAGCCGACCGTGAGGAAGGGAAGCATGCGCAAGCTCACCTATTACGTCGCGTCGACGATCGACGGTTTCATCGCCACCGAGGACGGCTCGGTCGACTTCTTCCCGGTCGGCGGCGACCACGGTCCCTCGATCAACGCGCAGTATCCCGAGACGCTGCCGACCAAGGTGCGCGAGGCGATCGGGTTGGAGGAGCGCAATCGCTACTTCGACACGGTGCTGATGGGACGCAAGACGCACGACTTCGGCGTCCGCACCGGCACCTCCACTCCCTACGCGCATCTGCGGCAATTCGTGGTCTCGACCACCCTGCCCGAGAGTCCCGACGCGGCCGTGGAGCTGATCTCGGAGAACCCGATCGAGAAGGTTCGCACGCTCAAGCGGGAGAGCGGGCTGGGTATCTGGTTGTGCGGCGGCGGGGAACTGGCGCAGGCGCTGCTGCCGGAGATCGACCAGATCTTCCTCAAGCTCTACCCGATCGTGCTCGGGAGCGGCCGTGCGCTGTTCGGCGCCGGGTCGCGGCTGCCGGAACCGGCCAAGTTCCGGGTGATCACCAGCACGGTGTTCGAGGACGGGGTGGCCTTCGTCAAATACAGCCGGGTGCACTGACCCGGTGCCCGGTCAGGAGGAATCGAGCGGGATGCCGGACGCCGCCGCGGCGCCCGGTCCGGAGGCGGCGCTGCGAGAGATCGGCTTCTGGCTGGAGCGCTCCCGGGCGGAGACCCACCGGGTGAAGGCCTACCGGCGCGCCGCCGACGTCGTCGCGGAGTTGTCCGCCGACGAGCGCGAGGCGCGCCGGGCGGCAGGCACTTGGACCGAGCTGGCCGGCATCGGGCCCAAGACCGCCGCCGTCATCGAGCAGGCGTACGCGGGCGTGGTGCCGCGGTACCTGAGCGAGTTGCGGGCGGCCGCGCAGCCGATCGGGGCGCCGGGCAAGCCGTTGCGCGAGCTGCTGCGCGGCGATCTGCACACCCACTCGAACTGGTCCGACGGCGGCAGCCCGATCGAGGAGATGATGCGAGTCGCGGCGGCGCTCGGGCACGAATACTGCGCCCTGACCGACCATTCCCCGCGCCTGACCGTGGCCAACGGCCTGTCCGCCGACCGGTTGCGCAGGCAGCTGGACGTGGTGGCCGAGCTCAACGACCGGATGGCGCCGTTCCGCATCCTCACCGGCATCGAGGTGGACATCCTCGACGACGGCACCCTCGATCAGCAGGCGGATCTGCTCGCCCGGTTGGATGTGGTCGTGGCCAGCGTGCACTCGCGTCTGCGTGACGACAGCGCGACCATGACCAAGCGCATGGCGTACGCGGTCGCCGATCCCAACGTCGACGTGCTCGGTCACTGCACCGGCCGCCTGGTCACGGGGGGACGCGGCACCAGGCCGGAGTCGACGTTCGACGCCGAGGTGGTGTTCGAGGCGTGCCGCACCTACGGCACCGCCGTGGAGATCAACAGCAGGCCCGAACGACTGGATCCGCCTTCGCGATTGCTGCGCCTGGCCGCTGAGATGGGTTGTCACTTCTCGATCGACACCGACGCGCACGCACCCGGCCAGCTCGACTGGCAGGGGTACGGTTGCGAGCGCGCGCTCGCGAACGGCGTCGCGGCGGAACGTGTGATCAATACCTGGCCGCTGGCGGATCTGCTGGCGTGGACTCGCGCGCAAGCGTGACCGCCGGGTTAACTTGTACCGAACAATACGACTTCGCCTGTGTCCGAAGGCTATTGCGGCACAGAATAAGGGTCACACGAATCGCTAGGGGTGGGATCAACTGGTGGGCGACTTTCCGCTCGAAATCGTACTCGCGCTCATCGGTATCGCGGTGCCCATCGGCGCGTTCCTGTGGGAGTTCGTCTTCGCCGGCCGAAGGCGCTTGGGCTATCGGGTGCAGATGGATACGCCGGTCACCGGTGAGATCGAATCGGTGTTTCCCGGTGTGCTCCCGCAACTGCGCCCCTCACTCGACGGCGCCAGTCCGGACCTGAAGGACATCTCGGTCGTTCTGGTGCGCGTCGAGAACAGCGGCATCACGACCATCGACAGCCACGACTACAAAGCGCCGGAAGCCGCGCGGATCGGCCTGCATCTGCGTTTTCCGCAGCGCCGCGTGATCGGCATGGCGGTGAACGAACTCAGCGATCCCGCGTTGGCCGACAACCTCGACGCCGATTCCGGCATCGCGGTGCGCGAGGACACCGGCGGGCACATCGGCGTGATCGACCTGCCGAAGGTGCCGCTCGCCCCCGGCGATCACTACAAGATTCTGGCGATCCTGCAGCGTTCGGAGGGCGTGGGCGAATACCCGCCGCCGGCGTTGCGCGGCGGCATCAAAGGCGGGCGGATCACCGAGACCCGCAGCCGTACCGGCGTTTCCCTGATGATGGTCGCGCTCACGGTCTTCTTGGTGCTGGTGATCGTCGTCCAGTTGGTGGTGTCCGCACTGGAGCCGTCGCCGACGCCGCTGGAGTGCGCCTCCGGCAAACTGACCGTGATCGGGTCTTCGGCGTTCGCCCAGGTGATCGAAGACGCCGCCGAGCAGTATCGGAAGAGTTGCGTCGGCGCCGATTTCACCTACGGCTTCGAAGGATCCGAGCGCGGACTGGACCGGCTCGCCGAAGAAGGCGCGGGCAATCCCGGGTTGCTCGCCGTCACCGACGGTGCGAAGGGCGGCGGCTATCCGACACTGGTGCACCGGCCGTTGGCGTTGTCGCTGTTCACCATGATCGCGCATCCCGGCGTCGGCGTCCGCGACCTCACCGCCGCCCAGATCCAGGATCTGTTCCGGGGCAGGATCGGCAACTGGCGCGAGGTGGGCGGTCCGGACTTGCCGGTGGTGCTGGTCAACCGCATACCAGGCTCGGGCACGCGCACCATCTTCGAACGCAGGCTGCTCGGCGGCACGCAGCCGGAGCGCCCGCACGTGAGCTGCACGGCGTTGAAGGGCACGGTCGTCACCGCGCCCGCGCAGTGCGAGGTGCAGGTCACCGCCGACATGCGCAAAGCGGTGGCCGAAATACCAGGGGCCATCGGCTATTCGGAATTCTCCGAGGCCGTCGGAGCCGGACTGCCGACCATCGCGATCGAGGGCGTCGGCGCGAGCCGGGACGCCGCCGTGCGGCGCGCCTATCCCTTGTGGGGCGTCGAGTACGCCTACAGCAACGGCGAGTTGCCCGGTGGGTCGCTCGCCGCGAGCTTCCTGCACTTCCTGACCGATCAGACCGGCAAAGAGGTGCTGCGCGCGCACGGCAACGCGCCGTGTGCCGACCTGCCCGATCCCGGTCGCTGCCTGCCGGATCAGTGACCCCGGACGTCGTTCCCATGGTCCGGCGGACAACGCGGGGCCACCGGACTACCCATCGGTAGCCGAACGAACGCTGCGGGAGGGGATTTTTCCCGAACTGTTTGGTTTGAACGGCACCCCCTGAGGTACCTCCCACTCGGCCCCCCTGATCATGCCGACCGCGTGACCAGGCCAACCAAGCCCCATGGACGGCGGTGCAGCTAGGTCTTCACCTCCGCCGCGGGGGCCACTTAGTTCAGTTCGGCGCCCGGTACTCCGAGTGCTGGGTGAATGCGAGTGCTACTTGGTTGTCCCTGGAAGGAGGGTCATGAGCGCGCTTTCCGTGCCGATTTCCGCGCAGGCGTCGTCCGATCTGGAGATGCCGTCGTCCGACTACCTGTCGACAGATCGTTCCAGCGGCCCGTTTCGCATCGCGATGGTCGTGCCACCGTACTTCGACGTCCCGCCCAAGGCATACGGCGGCGTCGAGGCCGTGGTGGCCGATCTGGTCGACGCGCTGGTGGCTCGCGGCCACGACGTCACGCTGTTGGGCGCGGGGGAGCCGGGGACGAAGGCCAAGTTCGTGCCGGTGTGGGACCGGGCGCTGCCCGAACGCCTCGGAGAGCCGTTTCCCGAGGTCGTGCACGCGTTGCGGGTGCGCCGCGCGATCGAGAACCTCGCGGCCACTTCCGGTGTGGACCTGGTGCACGACCACACGTTCGCGGGGCCGCTGAACGCGACCGTCTTCCAGAACATGGGCCTTCCGACGGTGCTGACCGTCCACGGGCCGGTGGAGGACGATATCTACCGCTACTACCAGGATCTGGGCGACGAGGTCGCCTTGGTGGCGATCAGCGACCGCCAGCGCGAGCTCGCGCAGGGTCTCAACTGGTCCGGACGGGTGCACAACGCACTGCACGTCGACGATTGGCCGTTCCGCGTCGAGAAGGACGACTACGCGCTGTTCCTCGGGCGGTTCAACGAGTGCAAGGCCCCGCACTTGGCGCTGGAAGCCGCGCATGCCGCGGGTATCCCGCTGGTGCTGGCCGGCAAGTGCAGCGAGCGTCCCGAGCAGGCCTATTTCGAGGAGAAGGTGCGACCGCTGCTGACGGAAAACGATCACGTGTTCGGTCTCGCCGACGCGACGGCCAAGCGTAAGCTGCTTGCGAACGCGCGTTGCCTGTTGTTCCCGATCCGCTGGGAGGAACCGTTCGGCATGGTGATGATCGAATCCATGGTCTGTGGCACGCCGGTGGTCGCGCTGCGCGGCGGGGCGGTGTCCGAGGTGATCGTCGACGGCGTAACCGGCCGGATCTGTGAGGATCCCGCCGAATTGCCCGCGGCCATCGAAGAGGTCAGGGCGCTGGATCCGTACGCCTGCCGGGCGCACGTGCAGGCCAAGTTCGGCTCCGACACGCTCGGTTTCGGGTACGAGCAGGTGTATCGCCGGGTCCTGCGCTCCAAGAAGCGGTCCGGAGCGGTGCCGCTCGATACCGCGGCGGCCGTGACCACGCCACTCGACGACCCGGCGCCCGCCTCGCCGATCCGGATCGCGGCGAGCGGCTTGGCGTGACCGATTCCGTACCGGTGAGCCCCGCCCCCCTGAACTCCGGTGAGTCCACCGGGTTCGGGGGGTGCGGCTCGGTGACCCTGGTGGAAGGCGGCACCTTCTGCCTGTCCAATCGGCTCGGCGACGTCGAACCGGGTAAGCCGCACGGCTTGTTCTTCCGGGACGCCCGCGTGCTGTCGCGCTGGGAGTTGCTGGTGAACGGCAAACCCGCCGAGTCGCTTTCGGTGCTCAGTCCGGAGGCGTTCGCCGCCAGGTTCGTGTTGCGCAGGCCCCCGCAGGCGGGCCTGGCCGACAGCACGTTGCTGGTGGTGCGCGAACGGATCGTGGCCGACGGCATGCACGAGCTGATCACGTTGGAGAACATGGGCCGCGAGCCCACCGCGGTGCTGCTGGAACTGCATGTGGACGCCGACTTCGTCGACCTGTTCGCGGTGAAGGAAGGACGCGCAGGACACGGGCGGGCGGACGTGACGGTCGCCGACGGGGAACTGGTGCTGCACGATCACGCCGACCGCAGCCGGGGCATCTCGATCTCGGCGACCGTGGAGCCCGAGGTGATGCCCGGTTCGCTGCTGTGGCGGGTGATCGTGCCGGTCGGCGAATGCTGGCAGGCCGAGATCATCGCCCAGCCGACCGTGGGCAACCAGCGTTTCCAGGCGATCTCGCCGGGCGAGCACTACAACGTCAGCGCGCCGGGCCGCAAGATCGAGGCGTGGCGCGACACCGCCACCGACATCGCCGCCTCCGATCCGGCGCTCACCCGGGTGCTGCGCCGCACCGAGAGCGACTTGGGCGCCTTGCAGATGCACGACGAATCCGGCGACGCGCGGCCTTTCGTCGCCGCGGGCGCACCGTGGTTCATGACCCTGTTCGGCCGCGACAGCCTGCTCACAGCGTGGATGGCGCTGCCGCTGGAGATCGATCTCGCGCTGGGCACGCTGCAACAGTTGGCGGAGCTGCAAGGGCAGGACGTGAATCCGCTCACCGAGGAGGAACCCGGCCGCATCATGCACGAGATGCGCCGCGGCCCCGCGGGCGGACAGGTGTTCGGCGGCCACATCTACTACGGAACTGCCGACGCCACACCGCTGTTCGTGATGCTGCTGGCCGAATGTCATCGCTGGGGCGCCGACCCGGAGGCGATCCGGCACCTGCTGCCCGCCGCCGACGCCGCGCTGCACTGGATCACCGACTACGGCGACCGGGACGGCGACGGCTTCGTCGAGTACCGCCGCGCCACCGATCGCGGCCTGGTCAACCAGGGCTGGAAGGACAGCTTCGACGGAATCAACGACGCCACCGGCCATATCGCCGAAGCGCCCATCGCCCTGTGCGAGGTGCAAGGGTACGTGCACGCCGCGCTGCTGGCCAGGGCCGAACTGGCGGAGGCTTTCGACGACTTGCGGCTGGCCGGCCAGCTACGCGAACGCGCCGCGGAGTTGCGCGTCAAGTTCGCCGAACAGTTCTGGCTGCCCGATCGCGGCTGGTATGCCGTGGCGCTGGACGGCGGCAAGCGCCAGGTCGACGCGCTGACCAGCAATGTAGCGCACTGCCTCTGGTCGGGCATCGCCACCGACGAGCACGCGGCGGAGCTGGTGTCGCGGATGGCGGCCCCGGAGATGGATTCCGGCTTCGGGTTGCGCACGCTGGCGTCGAACATGGGCGCCTACAATCCGATGAGCTATCACTGCGGCTCGGTCTGGCCGCACGATACGGCGATCGCGGTGGCGGGGCTGCTGCGCTACCGGCACGTTCCCGGCGCGGTGGAGCTGGCCACTCGGCTGGCCACCGGCTTGTTGGACGCGGCCGCGGTGTTCGACGGACGCCTGCCGGAGCTGTTCTGCGGCTTCCCTCGGTCTCGATTCGCCACGCCCGTGCCGTATCCGACGTCCTGCTCGCCACAGGCGTGGGCCAGCGCGGCGCCGCTGTTGCTGGTGCGCGCGTTCCTCGGGCTCGATCCCGACGCGCCGACCAGGACGCTCACCGTTCGACCGCAGCTGCCCGCGCGGTGGGGCAAGGTGTCGCTGCGCGCGCTGCGGCTCGGTGCGACCACCGTCGACCTCGAGGCAGAAGGCGCGCAGATCACCGCGGCGCGCTTGCCCGACGACTGGCGGTTGGTGACCCGATGACCCGCACCGATTGCCGCGGGTCGGGAGCGGGTATGCCCCCGATATAAGGACATTGCAAGCCTTCTCGCACTGATACGCAGCACGGGAGGTGCACGATGCAGACATCGCTGGACATACAGGATCTGTGGCGGACCCGGTACCGGGACTGTTCCGCGGAGCCGTCGACGGATCTCGACATGGATCGCGCCTTGTTCATTCGCAGCGTGCACGCCGGTCACGGCCCGGAGTGCCGCCAATATCTCGCGGCGGCGGCGTACTGTCTCGCCCACGGCGACGAGCACTGAACCATCGGCCGCACTCCGGAACGCGGTGTCGGCAGGGCACCGAGCGTCCTGCCGACACCACGCACCGCCGTGACGACGCCTACAGGATCGCGAAGGCGACCACGAGCCCGAGCGCGAAATGCGCGGCCGCCACCACGAGCACCTCGGTGGTGTAGGTGTCGGCGTGCAGCGCGGCGCCGATGTCGATGCCGAGCGCCCGTTCGATGACGCGCACCGAGATGACCTGCGCGACAATGCCGACCAGGCCGAACACCAGGGCGGCGATCAGGCCCTCGGAGAGCTTGCCGCCGCCGCCTACGGCGAAGATGGCGAGCACGACGATGAACGCCATGCTGATCATGCCCGCCGCGGTGACGATGACGGCGTTCGGCTTGCCCGCCACCACCAGCTTGCGCAGCTTGCCCGGCGTGGTCAGGTCGATGGCGTAGAAGCCGACGAGCATGAGCACCAAGCCGACGAGGGCATAGAGGACGATCGCGCCCACGCCCTCGCCGAGCGAGTTCCAGTACCCCGATTCCAGGGCGACTGCGGTCATCTTGATCCTTCCGAGATGGATCGGCATGCGGCCGAGATGGGTTCGTGCTTGACGGTGACGATGCTCAGTCGGTGGCGATGCGATGCGGGACGAATGCGGAGCCGTCGTCGGTGATCAGTCCCGCGGTCTCGCGGATACCCAGCCCCGCCGCGGCGTCGCCGACGATCCACGCGCCGAGCACCGGACGCATGTCATCGAATTCCGGGAGCGGATCGAGCAGTTGGTACACGTAGCCTTCCTCGCCGTAGACGCCGCCGGTCGCGGTCTCCAGTCCGGCGCCGACGATCGTCATGTTGGCGCCCTCGCGTCCCAGCTTCGGTTTGCGGATGTACTCGGTGAGCTCGTTGGGTTGGTCGAGGTAGGCGGGCAGCAGATTCGGGTGACCCGGGTACATCTCCCACAGCACCGCCAGGATCGCCTTGTTGCTCAGCAGCGTCTTCCACAGCGGTTCGATCCACATGGTCTCCGGCAGGCTGTCCACGACGCGTTTGCCGAAATCGTCATCGAGCACCCATTCCCACGGGTAGAGCTTGAAGACCGCCTCCATCGGAGCCTCCGCCAGGTCGACGAAACGCTCCAGCTCGGAATCGAATCCGATCTCCTCGATCGGCAGCGCGATGGTGTCGAAACCGGCCTCGGCCGCGGTCTCCTGGAGGTAGGCGGTGGTGACGTTGTCCTCGCCGGTGGCGTCAGCACCGGACCAGGTGAAGTGCAGCTGCGACGTGGGCAGCACGTCACGCAACTCGCCCCACCGCTCGACCAGCTTCTCGTGCAACGAGTTCCACTGGTCGCCGCCGGGGTAGCGGTCGGTCAGCCAGTGCCACTGCACGATGGCCGCCTCCAGCAGCGAGGTCGGCGTGTCGGCGTTGTACTCCAATAGTTTCGCCGGACGCCGTGCGTCGTAGCGCAGGTCGAAACGCCCGTACACGTGCGGATCGGAACGCCGCCAGGATTCGGCGATCGGGCCCCAACTCCATTCGGGCAGGCCGAAATCGGCGTACCGCTCGGTGAGCACGATGTGCTCCACCGCGTTCAGGCACATCGAGTGCAGGAGTTCGACGTCGGCCTCCAAGGCGAGGATCTCCGACATCTCGAACTCGTAGTGCACCGACTCGTCCCAGTACGGCCGCGGCTGACCGCTCGCGTCCCGCCCCGGGGCACCGTAGACCAGGCCTTGGCTCTCGATGATCTGCTGCCAGCCCGGCCGGGGCGTATCCCGTACACGCCGCATCTACGATCCTCCGCCGCTCTTGCTACCCAGGCCGCCGCGCTGGATGGTGGTGCCGCTCTTGGTCTTGATCTCGGCGCTCTTCGGCTTGATCGTGGTGCCGCCGACGGGCGGTTTGCCGATCGTGCCGGTGCCGCCGTAGTAGTAGCGGTACTGCGGCCCGCCGCCGAGGATGATCAAACCGGGATTGATGCCGGTGTCGTTGACGAAGCCAGGACGGCCGTCGCCGCAGTAAGAGTCGTCGACCACGATTTCTTGGCCGTTCTCGATTTTCATGCACTGGGCCGTGACCCGGTCAGGGGCAGCCAAGGCGCGATAGGCCAGATAGCCGCCGCCGACCAGGGCAGCGACGCCGACGATGGCGACTCCGCCGATCATGACGCGTTTGCGGGTGCGCTTCTTGGCCTCCTCGGCCGCGGCGGCCGCGCGCTGGACTTCCTCGGCGCGCTTGCGCGCCTTGTCGCGCGCTCGTGCCTCGGCCACCGTGGGCGGGCGGGGGCGGGTCACGCCCGCTTCTTGGCGTTGGATACTGCCGGGGCGAGGAGGGGACGCGGCGGGCGGCCGATCGCCGGGACCGGCCCCGCTCGATGGCGCCGAAGTGGGCGTCGACCAGTCGTTTTCGGGCTGATCGGCGTCACCCGATGCGGACGTGGGGGTCGATCGGTGGGCGCCACCGGCGGCAGGTGCCGACCTGTCCTGTTCATCGGGGGGCGTCGGCGTCGGCGGTTGCCGGTCCTCGGCCGGGCGCTGTGGGCCGGACGGCCGCTCGGGCTCGTCCCGGCGCTCGTCCCCCGGATTTCGCGTGCTCATCGCTGCGCCCCCCTCGTCGCCCGAACCACCACTACCGCTCCTCGAAACCGGTCAAATCACCCCGCGCGGGCTCCCAGCTTTCCACAACCAACCTGACCTGACCAGGTGTGTCCTCGGAACGCAAGAGGGCCAGCAACCGCTCGCAAGCCGGTCGCGGACCTTCGGCGACCACGTGCACGCGGCCGTCCCTGGCATTCGTCGCATGCCCGGCCAGTCCCAGTTCGAGCGCGCGGGACCGGGTCCACCAGCGGAAACCGACACCCTGGACCAGTCCGTGCACCCAGGCGCTCAACCGAACGGCCTCGTCCATCAGGCCTCGATGTCGAACGACAGCGTCACCTTCGATCCCGCTTTCAACGTCCGCCCCACGGTGCAGACCTTGTCGATCGCGCGCTGCACGGTGACCAGCAACCGTTCACGAGCCTCCTCGTCGAGGTCGCTGAGGTCGAGTTCGAACACCTCGTCCAGCTGCGGGTAGACCTCGTTCTCCCGGTCGGCGTCGCCGGAGACGCGAATGGTGGCGTCGAAGTTGTCGCCGAGTTTGCGCGAAAGGGGGAAGTCCGCGCTGAGGCCGGAGCAGGCGGCGAGCGCGATCTTCAGCAGCTCGCCGGGGGTGAACACACCGGGGACGCCCTGCGAACCGATCAGGACCTCGGCGCCGCGGGAGCTGCGGCCGGTGTAGGCCCTGGTCCCGGTGCGCTCGACCCACAACGTGGTCGGCTCCGGCGCGCTCGGCGCCGCGGGGGCGGTGACGGGTGTAGCGGTCTGTTCAGCCATGGGTTCGATCCTGCCATTGTCGTCGCAATCAGTTCGCGGGCCTGGCAACGCCGCGCGAGGACGGGCCATTCCGCGCGGTCGGCGGACCGTGGCCGGGATTACTCCTGGAACCGGTATCCCATGCCCGCCTCGGTGAGCAGGTGCTTGGGGCGTGACGGATCGTCCTCCAGTTTGCGGCGCAATTGCGCCAGATAGACCCGAAGGTAATGGGTCTCGGTGGCGTACGACGGGCCCCACACCTCCCGCAGCAGCTCGCGCCGCCCGACCAGCTTGCCGCGATTGCGCACCAGCATTTCGAGCATGCCCCACTCGGTGGGGGTCAGGTGCACCGTCTCGCCGCGCTTGGTGACCTTCTTGGCGGCCAGGTCGACGGTGAACGAGTCGGTGGTCACCACCGGCGCCGAGGCATCGGGATCGGTGACGCCGCGCCGGACCGCGGCGCGCAGCCGGGCCAGCAGTTCGTCCATGCCGAACGGTTTGGTGACGTAGTCGTCGGCCCCCGCGTCGAGCGCCTCGACCTTGTCGGCGGAATCCGTCCGCGCCGACAGCACGATCACCGGCGCCGAGGTCCAGCCGCGCAATCCGGCGAGCACCTCGATGCCGTCCATGTCGGGCAGGCCGAGATCGAGGATCACGACGTCCGGATGCCGGTCGGCGGCCGCGCGCAGGCCCGCGCTGCCGGTCGCCGCGGTGATCACCTCGTAGCCGCGGACCGAGAGATTTATTCGCAACGCGCGCACGATCTGCGGTTCGTCGTCGACCACGAGCACCTTCGTCGCCACCGCATCGGGCGTCTTCGTCACAACCGCCGCCTCCTGTGTCGTCGCGGACACCTCACTCACCCGCGCTCGTCGTCTCGTGTGCCACGCCCGTGCCGTTCGCGTCCGGCGCCTCGCCGCCGGGCAAGTCGACCAGCATGGTCAATCCTCCACCGGGTGTGGGCTCGGCGTGCACGGTGCCGCCCATCGCTTCGACGAACCCGCGCACCACCGACAGGCCGAGCCCGACGCCGGTCGTGTTGTCCCGGTCGCCGCGCCGCTGGAAAGGCTCGAACAATTGCTCCTCGGTGCCGTGCGGTACGCCGGGACCGGTGTCGATGACCGCGATCGCGACCCGGTCGCCCGCGCGTTCGGCGGTGACCCGGACCGTGCCCGCGCGTGGGGCGTGCCGCAGCGCGTTGTCGATCAGATTGGCCAGCACCCGTTCCAGCAGGCCGCTGTCGGCGAGCACCGAGACGTCGCCGACCTCGACCCGCACCCGGTCCATCGCCGCGCGTCGCAGCCCGCGCGCACCCATCCCGACGCTCACCAGCGCGCGGTGCACCGCCTCGTCCAGGTAGACCCGCCGCACCTGCGGCGTGACCACGCCGACCGCGAGCCGGGAGGAGTCGAGCAGATTGCCGACCAGCGCGGTGAGCTGATCCACCGACTCCTCGATGGTCTCCAGCAGTTCGGCGGTGTCCTCCGGGGAGAACTCGATGTCGTCGCTGCGCAGGCTGGAAACCGCCGCTTTGGCGCCTGCCAGCGGGGTGCGCAGGTCATGGCCGACCGCCGAGAGCAACGCCCGCCGCAGGCGATCGGCCTCCAGCAGGGCCGCGGCGGCGCTGGCCTCCTCGGCCAGGCGAGCCTGCCGGACCAGAGCGACGGCCTGGTTGGTGACCGCGTTCAGCACCGGACGGTCGGCGGCCGCCAGCGGGCGGCCGGCCAGCAGCAACCAGTGCACGGCATCGCCCGCCTCGACCACGGTGTCCGCGTCGGAGGGCCGCCGCGGTGGGCCCACTCCCACCTCGGCGAGGACCTGGTCACCCGACACCAGGGCGACCGCGCGCTGCCCGAACACCTCCCTGATCTGTTCGAGCAGCCGGGGCAGATCCGCGCCGTGCAGGATCGCGCCGGAGAACATGGTCAGCAGTTCGGCTTGCCGGGAGGCCTTGCGCGCCTGCGCGGTTCGCTTCGCGGCCAGATCGACCAGCGCGGCCACCGCGACGGCGACGATGAGCAGCACCACCACGGTGATGAAGCTGTTCGGCTCGGCGATGGTCAGGCTGTAGCGGGGTGGCGCGAAGAACCAGTTCAGCAGCAGGCCCGACAGCAGCGCCGAGAAGGAGGCGGGTACGACGCCGCCGAGCAGCGCGACAGCGACCACGCCCACCACGAACACGGCACTGATGCCGCCGAGATCCAGCACCTCGTCGAGGTAGGCGGCGCTCAGCGCGCACACCAGGGCCGGTACGGCGACGGCGGCGAGCCACGCCGCCACCGGGCGGCGCGGATGCAGGGCCGCGTACCGGAATCCGCGGTGGGCCTCCTCGTGCGTCACCATGTGCACGTCGATCTTGCCGGAGCGTTGCACCACCGTGGAGCCGATGCCCTCATCGAAGATGCGCGCCCACCGCGAGCGACGGGAGGTGCCGAGCACCAGCTGGGTGGCGTTCGCCTCTCGGGCGAACTCGAGCAGGGCGGTGGGCACGTCCTCGCCGGTGACGGTGTGCAGGGAGGCGTCCAGGCTGGCCGCCAGCTCGCGCAGCCGGGCCAGCCGCTCGGTGGAGACCCCGGCCAGGCCGTCGCCGCGCACCACGTGCACGACCACCAGGTCGGCGCTGGATTTGGTGGCGATCCGGCCGGCCCGGCGCACGATCGTCTCCGATTCCGGACCGCCGGTCACCGCCACGACGACGCGCTCGCGCGCCTCCCACAGTTCGGTGATCTTGTGATCGGCCCGGTACTTGGCGAGCGCGGCGTCGACCTGATCGGCCAGCCACAGCAGCGCCAGTTCGCGCAGCGCGGTGAGGTTTCCCGCGCGGAAGTAGTTGCGCAGCGCGGCGTCGATCCGCTCGGCGGCGTACACGTTGCCGTGGGAGAGCCTGCGCCGCAATGCTTCCGGCGTGATGTCGACCAACTCCACCTGATCCGCCCCGCGCACCACGGCGTCGGGCACCGTTTCGCGCTGCTGGATGCCGGTGATCTGCTCGACGACGTCGTTGAGGCTCTCCAGATGCTGCACGTTGACCGTGGAGATCACGTCGATCCCCGCGTCGAGCAGCTGCGCCACGTCCTGCCAGCGCTTCTCGTGCGTGCTGCCGGGCACGTTGGTGTGCGCCAGCTCGTCGACCAGCACCACCGCGGGGGCGCGGCGCAACACCGCCTCGACGTCGACTTCCTGGTACGTGCTACCGCGATATTCGATCAGCTTCGGGGGGATGCGTTCGATGCCATCGAGCAATTCCGCGGTTTTCTCCCTGCCGTGTGTTTCGACCACCGCGGCCACCACGTCGCGACCGCGCTCCAGTCGCCGGTGCGCCTCGCCGAGCATGGCGTAGGTCTTGCCGACTCCCGGCGCGGCGCCGAGGTAGATACGCAGCTGACCGCGTTTCACGCCTTCATCATCGCGCGTCGCGCCGCCCCGGCCGAACACCCCTGGGTCGTCCCGGCGCGCTGCCCCACGTCACCGCCGCACATCATCGGCCTCGATCCGCACCGGTTGCAGCCGCGGCGTCTGCGCACGAGCGCCGAATGCGCGAATGACCAGCGCGCAGCAGACGAATGCGACGACAAAGATCACTGCCGACATTGCGATCCTCTCTTCCTTCCCGGCGCCGGTCGCGCTGGAATCGTCCCGCCTGGCCGGCTCTCCACTTCTACCGCCGCCAGGCGGGCCGACCTCGATTTTTACGGTGTGTTGACGGTCCGCCCGTGTTCCTTGACGCCATACTTGCGGGCATCGCGGGCCCGTCAACGAACCGCAAATGCCAGGTGCCGGGGCGTCAAGAAGTCGTCAGGAAACGACCCAACGCGCCATCGGGGCGCTTCACTCGCTCTGTCGCGCCGAAGCCCGGCGCGCGGATGGAGGTTGTCGAGCTATGTCGGTCGTGGTGTTCACCGCGCTCACCGTGGCGGCGTTCGCGCTGCTGGGGTTGATCCAGCGCGGGGTGGAGAAGTTGTGACCGCGAACCTGATCGGTCTCGTTCTCGCCGCAGGCGTCGCGGTCTACCTGGTCGCGGCGCTGCTGTTTCCCGAGAGGTTCTGAGTGAGCACGACAACCGCGGGGATCGCCTTCGTGGCCTCCCTGATCTCGGCGCTCGCGCTGGTACACGTGCCGCTGGGCGACTACATGTACCGGGTCTACGAGGGACGTGCGCATTCTCGCGTCGAACGTCTCGTCTATCGCGCGATAGGCGCGCATCCCGAAGTCGAGCAGCCGTGGCCCGTGTACGCGCGCAGTGTGCTGGCCTTCTCGGCGGTCGGCATTCTCTTCCTTTTCTTCTTCCAGCTCGTGCAAGGCAGGTTGCCCCTGCACCTGAACGATCCGGGCACCGAGATGACGCCCGCGCTGGCGTGGAACACCGCGGTCAGCTTCGTGACGAACACCAACTGGCAGAACTACTCCGGTGAATCCACTCAAGGGCACCTGGTGCAGATGGCCGGGCTCGCCGTACAGAACTTCGTTTCGGCGGCGGTCGGCATGGCGGTGGCCGTGGCGCTGGTGCGCGGGTTCGCTCGCAGGCACACCGGTGACCTCGGCAACTTCTGGGTGGACCTGGTGCGCGGCACGCTGCGCATCCTGCTGCCGATCGCCTTCGTCTTCGCCCTCGTGCTGGTGGCGGGCGGGGCGATCCAGAACTTCCATCTGCACGACCAGGTGGCGCACACGCTGGGCGGCACCGAGCAGACCATCACGGGCGGCCCGGTCGCCGGCCAAGAGGCGATCAAGGAACTCGGCACCAACGGCGGCGGCTTCTACAACGCCAACTCCGCGCACCCGTTCGAGAACCCGGCCACTTGGACCAACTGGGTGGAGATCTTCCTGCTGCTCGTGATCAGCTTTTCGCTGCCGCGCACCTTCGGCCGGATGGTGGGCAGCCGCAAGCAGGGCTACGCGATCGTCGCGGTGATGGGGACGATCGCACTGCTCAGCGTCACGCTGACCAACCTGTTCCAGCTCCAGCACCACGGCACGGTGCCGACCGCGATCGGCTCCTCGATGGAGGGCGTGGAACAGCGCTTCGGTGTGGCGAATTCGGCCACCTTCGCCGGTGCTACCACCCTGACCTCCACCGGCGCGGTCGATTCCTTCCACGATTCCTACACCAGCCTCGGCGGTCTGATGACGATGTTCAACATGCAGTTGGGCGAGGTCGCGCCGGGCGGCGCCGGGTCGGGCCTGTACGGCATGCTGATCCTGGCGGTGATCACGGTGTTCGTCGCGGGCCTCATGGTCGGTCGCACCCCGGAGTACCTGGGCAAGAAGATCACGCCGCGCGAGATCAAGCTCGCCGCGTCGTACTTCCTGATCAGCCCGCTGATCGTACTGGTCGGCACGGCCGCCGCGATGGCGATGCCGGGGCAGCGCGCGAGCATGCTCAACTCCGGGCCGCACGGACTGTCGGAGGTGCTCTACGCGTTCACCTCGGTCGCCAACAACAACGGCTCCGCTTTCGCGGGCCTGACCGGCAACACCGAGTGGTACAACACCGCGCTGGGCCTGGCCATGCTCTTCGGGCGCTTCCTGCCGATCATCTTCGTGCTCGCGCTGGCCGGTTCGCTCGCGCGGCAGGGCACCACTCCCGCATCGATCGGCACGCTGCCGACCCATCGTCCGCAGTTCGTCGGCATGGTCGTCGGCGTGACGGTGATCCTGGTCGCGCTCACCTTCCTGCCCGCGCTGGCGCTCGGGCCGCTCGCCGAAGGAATCCACTGACATGTCGAGTCCCGCGATCGATGAGAACGTCTCGGCACAGGCCGAGCCCGAGCGGCCGAGGGGCAAGAGTGTCCCGAACGGCGTGCTCGATCCCAAGATGCTGCTGACCTCGTTGCCGGACGCGGTACGCAAGCTCGATCCGCGCACGCTGTGGCGCAACCCGGTGATGCTGATCGTCGAACTGGGCGCGGTGTGGTCGACCGTGCTCGCGCTGGCGGACCCGACCTTCTTCGCCTGGGCGATCGTCGTGTGGCTGTGGCTCACGGTGATCTTCGCGAACCTGGCCGAGGCCGTCGCGGAGGGGCGCGGCAAGGCGCAGGCCGACACGCTGCGCAAGGCGAAGACCGACACCGTCGCGCGGCGACTGGTCGAGTGGTCGCCGGGCGCGCGGGTGGTCGAGGAACGCGTCGCGGCCCCGGACTTGCGCCGCGGTGATCACGTCGTGGTCGAGGCGGGGCAGGTGATCCCCGGTGACGGCGACGTCGTCGAAGGCATCGCCTCGGTCGACGAGTCGGCGATCACCGGTGAATCCGCTCCGGTGATCCGGGAATCCGGCGGTGACCGGTCGGCGGTGACCGGCGGTACCACCGTGCTGTCGGACCGGATCATCGTCCGGATCACGCAGGAACCGGGGCAGAGCTTCATCGACAAGATGATCGCCCTGGTGGAGGGGGCCAGCAGGCAGAAGACCCCGAACGAGATCGCGCTGAACATCCTGTTGGCGGCGTTGACCATCATCTTCGTCTTCGCGGTGGTCACGCTGCAGCCGATGGCGATCTTCAGCAAGTCGAACAATCCGGGCGTGCCGGACACCGTGGCGCTGGACGCGCACGGCGTCACCGGCATCGTGCTGGTCTCGTTGCTGGTGTGCCTGATCCCCACGACCATCGGCGCGCTGCTGTCGGCGATCGGGATCGCGGGCATGGATCGCCTGGTGCAGCGCAATGTGCTCGCCATGTCCGGGCGGGCCGTCGAGGCGGCCGGAGACGTGAACACCTTGCTGCTGGACAAGACCGGCACCATCACGCTCGGCAACCGCCAGGCGGCGGACTTCGTCCCGGCGCCCGGCGTGAGCAAGGCGGAACTGGCCGACGCCGCACAGCTTTCCAGCCTGGCCGACGAGACCCCGGAGGGCCGCTCGGTCGTGGTCTACGCCAAACAGGCCTACGGCCTGCGGGAGCGCACACCGGGCGAGCTGCGCCACGCGCGGTGGGTGGAGTTCACCGCGCAGACCCGGATGTCCGGCGTCGACGTCGAGGGCCGTCTGCTGCGCAAGGGCGCGGCGAGCGCGGTCACCGAATGGGTGCGATCGCAGGGTGGTTCGGTGCCGGCGGAACTCGGCGCCACCGTCGACGGCATCTCCGCCGCGGGCGGCACGCCGCTGGTCGTCGGCCAGGTCGACGGCGGTGCCGCCCGGGTGCTCGGCGTGATCCACCTCAAGGATGTGGTGAAGCAGGGCATGCGCGAGCGGTTCGACGAGATGCGCAGCATGGGCATCCGCACGGTGATGATCACCGGCGACAACCCGTTGACCGCGAAGGCGATCGCGGACGAGGCGGGGGTCGACGACTTCCTCGCCGAGGCGACGCCGGAGGACAAGCTGGCGCTGATCAAACGGGAGCAGGAGGGCGGACGGCTGGTCGCGATGACCGGCGACGGCACCAACGACGCGCCCGCGCTGGCACAGGCCGATGTGGGCGTCGCGATGAACACCGGCACGTCGGCCGCCAAAGAGGCGGGCAACATGGTGGATCTGGATTCCGATCCGACCAAATTGATCGAGATCGTCGAGATCGGCAAGCAACTGCTCATCACGCGTGGCGCGCTGACGACGTTTTCCATCGCCAACGACATCGCCAAGTACTTCGCGATCATCCCCGCCCTGTTCGTGACGCTGTTTCCCGGCCTGGACCTGCTCAACGTCATGCGGCTGTCCAGTCCGCAGTCGGCGATCCTGTCCGCGGTGATCTTCAACGCGGTCGTCATCGTGGCGCTGATCCCGCTGGCGCTGCGCGGTGTGCGCTACCGGCCGTCGAACGCGTCGAAACTGTTGAGCCGCAACCTGACCGTCTACGGGCTCGGCGGCATCATCGCGCCGTTCCTCGGCATCAAACTCATCGACCTCGTGGTCCAGTTCCTCCCCGGGATGTCCTGACATGCGCCTTTCAACCTGGATTCGGCAGCATCTCGCCGCCCTGCGCGCGTTGCTCGCGCTCACGGCGATCACCGGAATCGTCTACCCGCTGGCCGTTTTCGCGGTGGCCCAGCTGCCCGGCCTGCACGAGAAGGCGGACGGGTCGCTGGTCGCCGTCGACGGAACGACCGTGGGATCCGGCCTGATCGGGCAATCGTTCACCGGATCCGACGGCGCGGCCCTGGTGCGGTACTTCCAGAGCCGCCCTTCCGCCGCCGGTGACGGCTACGATCCTCGGTCCACCGCGGCGAGCAATCTCGGACCGGAGGACATCGTCGACACTCCGGCACGCGCGAGCCTGCTCACCACGATCTGCGCCCGCAGCAAGGAGATCGGCGACCGTGAGGGGGTCGACGGCAGTCGTCCGTTCTGCACGAAAGGCGGTGTGGGCGCGGTGCTCTCGGTGATCGGACCGCGTGACGCCGACGGGGACGTTTCGCATCCCGGTCAGGTCGTCAGCGTCAACGAGGCGTGCCCGGCGCAGCCATTCGTCGCCGCCTTTCGCGGCGTCCGAGTCGAATGCGCCGAACCGGGACGGGACTATTCCGCCGGACGAGTCGTCCCGATCCACGGCGACGCGCCCGCCGATCCGGCGGTGCCCCCCGATGCCGTCACCGCGAGCGGGAGTGGGCTGGACCCGAACATCTCGCCGGAGTACGCGGCCATCCAGGTGCCCCGGGTCGCGAAGGCGCGCGGGATTTCCGAACAGCAGGTGCGGGCGCTGGTCGCCGAGCACACCAGCGGCCGGACGCTGGGGTTCCTCGGCGAGCCGCGAGTCGAGGTGCTCCGGTTGAACCTGGAGCTGGATCGCCGGTTCCCCGGTTGATCCGCGCGGTGCCGCCGCGGGCGGCGCCGGGTGCCGCCCGCGGCGGTCAGTGGCCGCGGGCGATCCAGTCGGCGAGGAGAGGTTTCTCCGCGCCGATGGTGGTGGAATCGCCGTGCCCGGTATGGACCGTGGTCTCCTCCGGGAGCGTCAGCAGGCGTTCGCGGATCGACTCGATGATCGTGCCGAAATCGGAGAACGATCGGCCGGTCGCACCGGGTCCACCGGCGAACAATGTGTCGCCCGTGAACACGACCTTCGCATCGGGCAGATGCAATGCGACGGAACCGGGGGAGTGGCCGGGGGTGTGCAGGACGTGAAGCTCGCTGTCCGACACCGCGATTCGATCGCCGTCCGAGAGCGGCCGGTAGGCCGTGTCCGGGTGGGTCATGCGCCACAGCGGCTCGTCGCCGGGATGCAGCAGGATCGGCGCCGCCGAGCGCTCGGCCAGTTCGGGGGCGACCGTCACGTGATCGTTGTGTCCGTGGGTGCACACGATCGCGCGAACGGTGCGCCCGGCGACCGCCGCGACGATCGGATCGGCGTCGTGGGCCGCATCGATGACGACCACTTCGTCGTCGTCGCCGACGAGCCAGATGTTGTTGTCCACCGCCCAGGTTCCGCCGTCGAGACAGAAGTCGCCGGAGGTGACGACGCGGTCGATGCGGACGGTCACCAGACCACCACCGAACGCAGCACGTCGCCCGCGTGCATCTTCGCGAAGGCCTGCTCCACCTGGTCGATCCCGATGCGCTCGGAGACGAAGCGGTCCAGCGGCAGCCGTCCCCGGCGGTAGAGGTCGATCAGGGTGGGGAAGTCGCGTTCGGGAAGACAGTCGCCGTACCAAGCGGATTTCAGCGCGCCGCCGCGCGAGAAGAAGTCCAGTAATGGCATCTCGAGGGTCATCTCCGGGGTCGGCACCCCGACGAGGACCACTGTGCCCGCCAAGTCGCGACCGTAGAAGGCCTGCTGCCAGGTCTCCGGCCGTCCGACCGCGTCGATGACCACGTCCGCACCCCAGCCGTCGGTGTACTCCTGGATCTTCTCGACCACGTCCTCGGTGCTCGCGTCGATGGTGTGGGTGGCGCCGAAATCCGTGGCCCACCGCAGTTTCCGGGCGTCGCGGTCCACCGCGATGATGGTGCGCGCGCCCGCCAGCCGGGCTCCGGCGATGGCCGCGTCCCCGACGCCGCCGCAGCCGATCACCGCGACGGTGTCGCCGATCGAGACGTTGCCGGTGTGTATCGCCGAGCCGATGCCCGCCATCACCCCGCAGCCGAGCAGGCCCGCCACCGCCGGGTCGGCGGCCGGATCGACCTTCGTGCACTGGCCTTCGTGTACCAAGGTCTTGTCGACGAACGCGCCGATGCCGAGGGCGGGAGTCAGCTCCGTCCCGTCGGCGAGCGTCATCTTCTTGCTCGCGTTACGGCTGTCGAAGCAGTACCAGGGCTTGCCGCGCTTGCACGCCCGGCACTCGCCGCAGACCGCGCGCCAATTGAGGATCACATAGTCACCCTCGGCCACGTGGGTTACCTCGGCGCCGACGGCTTCCACCACGCCCGCCGCCTCGTGGCCGAGTAGGAAGGGGAAGTCGTCGGTGATGCCACCTTCGCGATAGTGCAGGTCGGTGTGGCAGACCCCGCACGCCTGCACCCGCACCACCACGTCGTGCGGGCCCGGATCGGGGATCACCACCTCGACGAGCTCGACTGGTGCGCCTTTGCTGCGGGCCACGATCCCGCGGACGGTTTCCGACACCTGTGCCTCCTGAGCGAGTTCTCGGGACGCGGATCCGGCCGTTCCGTGGACCCGCAAGCCGAACACCTGTCCATACAGTTGTTCTCGGTGCGAACACTACCGCCGGATCGCGGGAAGGCTCGAGTTTCGGCCCGGAATCACGGCGGGGGTTGACATTCCACTTTGGAGGGTTATGCTTGAGTCATATTCCACTATGGAGGGTGGAACCCGTCGATAGGACCAGGCATGGACATCTCCACCGGCACCCGCGCCTCGAATGCCGAACGCGACGCCGTGGTGCGCCTGCTCGGCAGGCATATGGCGGACGGGCGGATCGATCTGCCCGAATACGACCAGCGCGTCGCCCAGGTGTACGCCACCACCGACCGGGAGGACTTGCGCGGGGTGTTGTCCGATCTGCCCGAATTGAGCAAGGACGCGGGCGCACCGGCCACCGCACGCCCGCGCATCCCGATCTGGCAGCGCATCGAGGGCAGCACCTGGCTCGCAGTGAGCGCGCTGGTGCTGGTCATCTGGGGCGCGATCTCGCTGAGCGTCGGCGCCTTGACCTACTTCTGGCCGGTCTGGGTGATCGGCCCGTGGGGCGCCGTCCTGGCGTTCCGCATGGTGGCCGGCTTCGAGAACGGCCGATTCACCCACCGCGCGAGCTGAGCGTCATTCCTCGGCGCTGTCACCCGGATCATCGAGTGACAGCGCCGTTTTCGTGTCCTACCATCTGCGCCGCGAGGACTCGTGCGGGGGAAGCGAGGTATCGCGGCGTGACCGCTGGTCGTCGCGATGGCGGCGGCTGGGTGGTTGGTCGTAGGTCCGTTCCGGTGCTCGGTCGGATGGGGTGGGGCGGTCGCGGTAGGGAGTATCGGGTCGCTCTCGTCGGCCGGTCTCGGACTCGAAGTCCCTGGGCTCCTGGCCACGCCCCGATCGCCGGTTCGCTCGCGGCCATCGAGCATCCGCTTCGTCGTAGTCGTCGCGATGTCCAGCGACGTGTGGTGTGTCGTGCCCGTCCTGCTGCCGACGTCTCGGCAGTTCGGGGCGGCCGGGTGTAGGGCGCGGGTGTGCATCCGTCCCGCCGCCGCGCGGGAGCCGATCGCCGCGCCGAGTGGGTTCGGGTTCGTCACGGCGACGGCGCGACGGCGTGGGCGAACCGTAGTCGTCGGCCGGACGCTTCGCTTGTCCCGTGGGCCGGGGTTTGTCGCCGCGAGTTCGTCGATCGGTATCGGTGCGCGGGGATGAGGGCGGTGGGTCGGCGGCTCCGCGCCGGGTGGAGCGAGTATCGCCGTGCGCGGCTAGGGACTCGCGGGATCGTGTCGCAGCGGGTTTTCCGCGGTGGTCATGGTCGTCGGAGGCTTTCGCGGACGCGCGGGCCTCCCGTGCGCCGGACGCGTCGTTCGGCGGCTTCCGGTGGGATCCGATCGCGTGGGGCGGCTGCGGCGGACGCCCCGGCTGGAGCACGGGAAGTTCCCGGGTGTCCTGGGTGGCGCTGACGCCTTTCTCCTGATACTTCGCGGAAATGTCGTGAGCGCGCAGCCACGCACCCGGGTCGTGGCGGGCGGCGGCGTCCAGCCACGGAAGGGTGTCCTCGAGCAGATCGAGCAGGTCACCGCGCCCGTCGCCGAGTGCGCCGCGGATGGCGGGGAAGACGTCCGCGGGGAACGTCCACTTCCATTCCGACCGCGCCTCACCGTGTCGGCGGCCGTGCAGGACGAGGTCGCCGGAGCGGGAGATTTTCGCCCGCACCGTTCGCGTGCCGGATTCGATGACTAGTTCGCCGGTCTCGCTGCGGGTGATCTGCTCCGTCTCGTCATGGTCGTCGAGTTCGCCGGGCTCGATGTCGTCGTCGGGGTCGACGCGGCGCATCCACTTCGTCACCGCGCCCAGCGGGAGCAGCGGCTGCCGGTCGTCCGAGTCGCCGGAGCGGGTGATCCGCAATGTCCGCGCAATCCCGGCGACGAGATCCGCGCGCCCGGGGGCTTCCGCGGGTTCGGGCAGGTCTTCGTCCTCGAAGTGAGCCATGGGCGTCGCCCGCGCGCCGGTGCCGGTGCGTCCGGCACGCTCGCCCCTGCCGTACCCGGGGTCGGCGGATCGCCCGGCTCGACCGGGAAAATTCCCAGAACTGGGAGTTTCGTCCTCCTCGTCGTCGTCCCACGGCGGGTCCGCGTCCTGCTCCTGCGCCCGCAGTTTGATCTCGAACCACGCCGCGCCCAGGGCGGCCGCACCGAAGGCGGCCGCTATCGCGACCTCCACCCGCACATCGCTCAGCAGCGCGCTCTTGCTGCGTTCACAGGCGTGCAGGAGCAGCAGGCTGCCGAGTACCAGCCCCGCGATCCGGGCAAGGCGGAACCGGGTACTTGTCCCTGGTGAGGGGGCAGACATCGTGGTGCGCTCCCGAAATTCCGCTGGCGAATCAGAGGGATCGTATGTGGCCGGAGGGTGTGGCGTCAGTGCCAGTTCGAGACCGCGCGGAATCGGCGGACCCACGGGTGGGGAGGCTACCGGTGGCAGGCCGAGCGCGGGCGGGCGTTCCCCGGTCGCGGCGAGAGGGCCGAATGGGTCGTGCCGCTGACACCGACCGGCAGCGTGGCCGCCCATCCCGGCAAACCTCGAGCACATCGAAATGCGCGCGAACCGGCGGCGAGTCGATAACCTACGGATATCGCCGAACCACCACTCGGCCGCGCACGCCGTCGGGCCCCGGAGGCTCCCGGTACGCGACGGATACCATGACAGGTCGCCGGATGCGCTGCCGCGACGCGAAACGCCGACCGGGCAGAACACGGAAAGGTCGTCGAACTTGCACCTGAAGAGCCTGACGTTGAAGGGCTTCAAATCCTTCGCGTCCGCGACGACCCTGCGCTTGGAACCGGGCATCACGTGTGTGGTCGGTCCCAACGGATCGGGCAAATCCAACGTCGTCGACGCGCTCACCTGGGTGATGGGCGAGCAGGGCGCGAAGGCGCTGCGCGGCGGCAAGATGCAGGACGTGATCTTCGCGGGTACAGCGGGCCGCGCCCCCCTCGGCCGCGCCGAGGTTACGCTGACCATCGACAATTCCGACGGCGCGCTGCCGATCGACTACGCCGAGGTGTCCATCACCCGGCGCATGTTCCGCGACGGCGCGGGCGAATACGAGATCAACGGCAACTCCTGCCGCCTGATGGACGTGCAGGAACTGCTCAGCGACTCCGGTATCGGCCGCGAGATGCACGTCATCGTGGGGCAGGGTCAGCTGTCGGCCATCCTGGAGTCGCGCCCGGAGGACCGCCGCGCGTTCGTCGAGGAGGCCGCCGGTGTGCTCAAGCACCGCAAACGCAAGGAAAAAGCGGTACGCAAGCTCGAGGCGATGCAGGCCAACCTGGCCCGGCTGACCGACCTCACCACCGAACTGCGCCGCCAGCTCAAACCGCTGGGCCGGCAAGCCGAGGTGGCGCGCAGGGCGCAGACCGTGCAGGCCGACCTGCGCGATGCCCGGTTGCGGCTGGCCGCCGACGATCTGGTCACCCGGCGCGGAGAGCTGGCGAGCCAGCAGAGCAAGGAAGCGTACGCGCGCGAGCAGCAGATCACCGTGCACTCCGAGTTGGACGCCGCCAACGCGGCGCTGGCGCAGCAGGAATTCCAGCTGTCCCGGCTGACGCCGAGCGCCGAGGCCGCCGCACAGCTGTGGTTCCAGCTCTCCGCGCTCGCCGAACGGGTCAACGCGACCATTCGCATCGCCGGCGACCGGGCGCGGCACCTGGACACCGCAGCTCCGGTCAGCAACGGCCGCGACCCCGAGCAGCTCGAGGCCGAGGCCGACCGGGTCGAAGCCGAGGAGGCCGAACTGCGCGAAGCGGTGGAGATCGCCGCGGAGACCTTGGAGGCGGCCCGAGACCAACTGGCCGAACGCGAATACGCCGCCAAGGCCGCCGAGCAGGCGCACCTGGCCGCCGTGCGGGCGATCGCCGACCGGCGCGAGGGCGTGGCCCGGTTGTCCGGCAAGGTGGACACCCTGCGGGCCAGGGCGCAGTCGGTGGACGCGGAGATCGCGCGACTGTCGGTCGCCATCGCCGACGCCCGTCACCGCGGCGAGGCCGCCCAAGCCGAATTCGACACGGTGCAAGCCGAACTCGCCGAACTCGACGCGGGCGAGGCCGGTCTGGACGCCCAGCACGAGCACGCGGTACAGGCGCTGGAACTGGCCGATCAGCGGGTCACCGAACTGCGTGAACAGGACCGCGACGCGAGCAAGCGAGTCGCATCGCTCGGCGCGCGGATCGAGGCGCTCGGCATGAACCTGGCGCGCCGGGACGGCGTCGCCTGGCTGGTGGAGCACCGCGAACAAGGTCTGCTCGGCCCGCTCTCGGCGCTGCTGCGTGTGCACGGCGGCTTCGAGGCCGCGGTCGCCGCCGCGCTCGGCCCGCTGGCCGACGCCGTCGCCGCCGACACCGGCGAGTCCGCGCACGCCGCGATCCAGGCGCTCAAGGACGCCGACGGTGGCCGCGCCGCCGTCGTCTTCGGCGCCGAGCGCACCGATCGGCCGCAGCCGGGCGCGTTGCCCGACGGCGCCCGCTGGCTGGTCGACGTGGTGGAGTGCCCCGATACGGTGCGCGGCGCGATCGCGGCGCTCACCGCGGGGATCGCCGTGGCCGACGATCTGCCCGCCGCCCGCGCGCTGGTCGCGGTGCGGCCCGAGCTGCGCGTGGTCACCCGCGACGGCGATCTCGCCGGAAACGGCTGGCTGCTGGGCGGTTCCGATCGCGCGCCCAGCCAGCTGGAGATCCAGGCCGACATCGACGCCGCCCGGACCGAACTGGTCGCGGCGCAGCGGCGCGCCGAGGAACTCGAGGCCGCGTTGTCCGGCGCGCTCGAAGAGCAAGCCGATCGCAAGGACGCCGTCGACCACGCGCTGCTCGCCCTGCACGAATCCGACCAGGCGCTGGTGGCGATCTACGAGCGGCTGGGCAGGCTCGGCCAGACCGCCCGCACCGCACACGCGGACCGCGAACGGCTGGTCGGCCAGCGCGACGACGCGGAGACGAGCCGGGAAGAGGCACTCGCCTCGCTCGCCGAACTGGAAGACCGCCTGCGTCATGCGGAACTCGAGCAGGCCGAGGTCGATGCCGACGGTGCGGGCGCGGCGGGCACCGAGTCCGCGGGCCGGGCGCGGGAGGAGGCGGCGGCCGCGCTGGCCGAGGCGCGGGCGATGGAGGTCGAGGCCAGGCTCGCCGTGCGCACGGCCGAGGAACGAGCGGAATCGGTACGCGGCAAGGCGGACTCGCTGCGCCGGGCCGCGCGCGCCGAGCGGGAGACCCGGGCCAGGGCCGAGCGCGCCCAGGCCGCGCGCAAGAAGGCGGCGGAGGTGGCCGCCGCCGTCGCCGAATCCGGCGCGAAGATCGCGGGCGAACTCGAGCGCGTGGTCGCCGAGGCGGGCGCGCGCCGGGACGAACTGGTGCGCAAGCGCTCCGAGTGTGCCGCGCAGGTGGAGCAGGTCAAGGAGCGGGTGCGTGCGCTCACCGCGCAGCTTTCCCAGCTCACCGACGCGGTGCATCGGGACGAGGTGGCGAAGGCTCAGGCGGCGCTGCGCATCGAGCAACTGGAGGCGACCATCGCCGAGCAGTTCGGCATCGCGCTGGACGACCTGATCGCCGAGTACGGTCCGGACGTGCCGCTGCCGCCCTCGGCGCTGGAGCTGCAGGAATATGAACAGGCCAAGGAGCGCGGCGAGCAAGTCAGCGAACCCGCGCCGATGCCTTACGACCGGCAGACCCAGGAACGTCGCGCCAAGCGTGCGGAGAAGGATCTCGCCACCCTGGGGAAGGTGAATCCCCTGGCGCTGGAGGAATTCGCGGCGCTGGAGGAGCGATACAACTTCCTGGCCACGCAACTCGAAGACGTCAAGAGCGCGCGCAAGGATCTGCTCGACGTGGTCGCCGAGGTCGATGCCCGCATCCTCCAGGTGTTCACCGAGGCATACGCCGACGTGGAACGCGAGTTCGTCGAGGTGTTCGCGAAACTGTTCCCCGGTGGCGAGGGCAGGCTGCTGCTCACCGACCCCTCGGACATGCTCACCACCGGCATCGAGGTGGAGGCACGTCCGCCGGGCAAGAAGGTCAAGCGGCTGTCGCTGCTGTCCGGTGGGGAGAAGTCGCTGACCGCGGTCGCGTTACTGGTGGCCATCTTCCGCGCCCGGCCCTCGCCGTTCTACGTGATGGACGAGGTCGAGGCCGCGCTCGACGACACCAACCTGCGCCGGTTGATCGGCCTGTTCGAGCAGTTGCGGGAGAAGAGCCAGCTGATCGTCATCACCCACCAGAAGCCGACGATGGAGATCGCCGACGCGCTCTACGGCGTCAGCATGCGCGGCGACGGCATCACCCAGGTGATCTCCCAGCGGCTGCGCGGGGAGAACCTGGCCCCGGTCGGCGCGGCGGGCTGAGCCGCGCCGCGCGGTCACCCGCGGCGTGCGCGGAGGGTGACGGTGCCGGAGTCCAGGTCGACCAGCGGATCGTCACCGGAGACCCGATCGTCGACCTTCGCGATCGCCACCCATTCCTTGCGCTCGTGGATGTGCTTGCGCGACGGGCCGAATACTCGTCGACCTCCGCGCCGACCGGGTCGCGCCGGGCGCGGCCGGGATCCTCCGCGCGGGCGTATCAACGCGCCGAGGGTACGCCTCGCCGCACGATCATCCCGTTGAACAGGGCGAATAGTCGCCTCCAATCACCCTGCGATGCGCGCGCTTTCGTGGTCGAGCAGCGCTTTGATCTGCGCCGCGCCGGTCTCGGCGAGCCAAGTGTCGAACGTGCGCAGCCCGGGGTGGATCTCGCGGATCTCGTCGACGTCGGCGAGCCAGCCGCCGGTGTGGCGCATGAGGCGCCACGTATTGCCGATCTCCTCGCCGAGCGCGTCCGCCTCGGCTTCGGTGACTTCGTGGTAGCGCACCTGATGCCCGGTGGCGGCGCTGATCGCCGCGGCGGCCGCGGGTGGGACGAGCACATCGCCCGCGAGTTCGAGGACGCGGCCGTGGAAGCGATCCGGGTCGGCGAACGCGAGACCGGCGATATCGCCGATGTCCGCGACGGCGATGACCTTCATCGGACCTTCGGCCGGGAACAGGTGCCGGTGCACGCCGTCGAAGATGCCGTCGACGGGGGACGTGCGCAGCAGGTAGTTCTCCATGAAGCGCACCGGGCGCAGCAGGGTGTACCGCACGCCGCTGGCGATGACGGCGTCTTCGATGCGCTTCTTGCCCCTGGCCCCCCACGAGACGTCGTCGCCCATCGACGCGATGCCGGTGAACACGATCTGCCACACACCGGCCGCACGCGCGGCGTCCACGACGGCTTCTCCGCGCGCGGCTTCCAATTCGACATCCCAGCCTTTGGGGCCGTACGCGGCGGGCGGGACCAGGAACAGTCCGCTGACGCCGGCCAGCGCCGCGGGCAAGGTCTCGGGGGCGTCGAAGTCGCCGACGGCGAGTTCCGCGCCCGCCGCGGCCAACTCCCGCGCGGCGGGCGACTGCGCGTCGCGGACCAGCGCGCGCACCGCCCTGCCGTCGGCCAGCAGTCGCCGGGCGGTCACGCCGCCTTGCTTGCCGGTGGCGCCGGTGACCAGGATGAGGTTGTGCTGAGGGGACATGCTCCGCCTTCTCTGCTCGGTAGAATCGGGTTGGTTGACCCGGATTCGAACGATACGGGTGCCTCGACCCGATTGACCAGGCTGCTCAACGGAAGGCCGTAACGAAATGACCGCATCGCTCGCCCCGGGCGCGACGTCGCGAGCCGATGCCCGCCGCAATCGCGCCCTCGTGCTGGCTGCCGCGCAACGCGCCTTCGCGGAGCAGGGCGCCTCCGTGTCGCTCGTCGAGGTCGCCCGCAGGGCGGGTGTCGGCGCGGGCACCGTCTACCGGCACTTCCCCACGAAAGCCGCACTGTTGGAAGCGGTTATGCAGCAGCGCGTCGACCGGTTGGCGAAGATGGCCGCAGACCATCTCGCCGCGCCGGATCCGGGCGCCGCCTTCTTCGACTTCTGCACCGCGGTGATCACCACAACGCCGGACAACCAGGCGTTATGCGACATCGTTCAGTCCGACGACGGCTGGCCGCGTGCGCTTTTGCGCAGCGCGGGGGCGCGTTTCCACGACGCGTTGGCCGCTCTGCTCGACGCGGCCAAGCGCGACGGGGCGGTCCGGGCCGACATCGAACTCGACGACGTGCTGGCGATCTTCACCGGATGCGTTGCGATCCAACGGCTACGGAAGGCGCGGGGCGGCATGGACCGTAGCGCCGCCATCGTGCTGGACGCGCTGCGCGCGGAGCCGGTAGGGCTGATGGTGACGAAACGGGATGCGGTGGCCGAAGTCCGTAACGAAACTGTCGATCGTAACGAAAGTGGAGCCGACAGCTGCCCGATATGTCACGCGGCGTTGTCCCGCGCTGGGACGGGCCGACGGGCGAGATATTGCTCGGCGGCATGTCGTCAGAAAGCTCATCGCCGGCGCATCGCGGCGGCGCGCTGAGCCGAATGGCGCATTTGTGCCAATCGGTTCTCCGCTGCGCCACGAACCCATCGGACACCGGCCCGCGATTCGGGTGAGCCGGTGGTCCACGCTGCGCCCGCCGTAGGGTTACCGGTGGCTCAGAGCAGGTCGCTGACGTCGTCGGGCACGTCGACGGCGTACTTGCGCAGGATGTCCATCGAGATCACTTCCAGGGCGTTCTCGTGCGTGGCGGCCAGCACCACGGGCGCGGCGACGCCGTCCTCGTGCGCGTGCAGCCATCGCACGGCGACCACGCACCATCGGTCACCCGGCTGCAAACCGGGAAAATTGTTCTCCGGACGCGGCGTGCTCAAATCGTTTCCGATGGAAGCTTGATGCTCCAGGAATTCTGCCGTGACGACGGTGCACACAGTGTGGCTGCCCAGATCCTCCGGCCCGGTACTGCAGCAGCCGTCCCGGTAGAAGCCGGTGAGAGGATCGGTGCCGCACTCTTCCAGCGGCCCCCCAAGCACGTTTCGATCGGTCACGTCGCCGATCCTATTGTCCCTTCGCGAGAAGTTCCGCAGGACAAGAAATCTGGAGGGCTGTGTCGGTGCCCGCTCGCACCCGCCCTCGGCCCGGCACCTGCGATGTTCGCCGAGTTCGCGCCCCCGGCCCCGGCGCGCGACGCGCGCGCCGGGTGCGGCTCGGGGCCGATCCCGTGACGGTCGGTCTGCAAGGATGGTCCGCGTGAGTCCTGAAGTCTGGATCCTGATCGCCGCGGTCGCCGCACTGCTGCTCGTCGTGCTCGTCGCCGGTTTCGTCCGGTACAAGCGCGGCCGCGTGTCGCTGACTCCGCCCACGCAGGAGAAAGAGGTGACCGACCGGTCCGGTGGTTATGCCGCGTCCGGCGGATTCACCTTCAGCCGGGGCGGCGCGGCGACCGAACCGCAACCGGTCGAGCGCACCGACACCGAAGGACAGCCGCACGTCGGCGACGACGCCGCGATTCCACGCGACGCGCCCAAACGCGGCATAACCAACGTTCCGTTGCCGGACGCGGACGTCACCGAGGCCTCCGTCGCCCCGGACGTCGTCGAGCCGGCCGCCGAGCCCGAGGCGGGCACTCCGGCGGCCGAGGCGCCAGCGCAGGCGCCCGACCAGCTGGAAACCCAGGAGAGCCCGGCCACGGCCGAGGACGCGACCGCCGAGCCGCCCACCGACACCGCGGGGCCGGACACCGAAGCCGCCACCGAGATCGTCGCGCCCGACACGCCCGCGGGGGTGGAAGCACCCGTCGCGCTGGAGGAGATCGAGCCCACCGCCGGCCGCCTGGTCCGGCTGCGCGGACGACTGTCACGCTCGCAGAACGCGGTCGGCAAGAGCCTGCTCGGCCTGCTCGGCGGCGGTGACCTGGACGACGACTCGTGGGAAGAGGTGGAGGACACCCTCGTGCTGGCCGACCTCGGCACCGCGAGCACCACCGCTGTCGTCTCCCGGCTGCGCTCGGAGATGGCGGCACGCAGCGTGCGGACCACCGACCAGGCACGTGCCGTGCTGCGCGACGTGCTGATCGAGCAGCTGCGACCGGAGCTGGATCGCTCGGTGCGCGCGCTGCCGCATCCCGATCACCCGTCGATCCTGCTCGTGGTCGGCGTGAACGGCACCGGCAAGACCACCACCACCGGCAAGCTCGCCCGCGTGCTCGTGGCCGACGGCCGCCGGGTGCTGCTCGGCGCGGCCGACACCTTCCGCGCCGCGGCCGCCGACCAGTTGCAGACCTGGGGCGAGCGGGTCGGCGCCGACACCGTCCGCGGCCGCGAGGGCGCCGACCCGGCCGCGGTCGCGTTCGACGCGGTGGCCGCGGGCGTCGAGCACGGCGTCGACGTGGTGCTGATCGATACGGCCGGTCGGCTGCACACCAAGACGGGTCTGATGGACGAGCTGGGCAAGGTCAAGCGCGTCGTGGAGAAGAAGGCCGCCGTCGACGAGGTCCTGCTCGTGCTGGACGCGACCGTCGGGCAGAACGGACTGACCCAGGCCAGGGTGTTCGCCGAAGTGGTCGATATCACAGGCGTCGTGCTGACCAAGCTCGACGGGACGGCGAAGGGCGGCATCGTCTTCCAGGTCCAGCACGAATTGGGCGTGCCGGTGAAGCTGGTCGGGCTCGGTGAGGGGGCTGACGACCTGGCTCCGTTCGAGCCCGCCGCGTTCGTGGACGCGCTGCTGGGCTGAGCCGTTCCACTCGCCGAGACCGGTCGAAAGAGGTTGCCGCCCGCGGCGTTCCATCCACGAGGTGCGCCGAGGGCGCTCGTTCGATCGCCGCCGCCCTCGGTGCGAGGGCGGTCACACCCCGGAAGTTTGCCGACTCCTCGTGCGCGGTAACGAATGTCCGATTTCCCGAACACCGTGCTCACAGAGCCGGAAAACCGCTGGTGCGTGGGACGAAACCTAGTGGCAACACAGCTGCTCCATCCGTTCACGTAGGTGAAACACGGCAGCTCTACGGATGAAACACCGAGTTAGGACCCTTCTGTTCAGGTCCATTTGCCGGAAGCGGCTGGGCCCGAGATGAGGAGGACATTAAGGTGGCTTTTCCACTTACCGGTGCACCGGATACCGGTGACACCGCTTGGATGCTGGCGAGTTCGGCGCTCGTGTTGCTGATGACGCCGGGCCTGGCTTTCTTCTACGGCGGCATGGTCCGGTCGAAGAACGTGCTCAACATGATCATGATGAGCATCAGCGCCATGGGCCTGGTCGGCGTTCTGTGGTCGCTGTACGGATACTCGACGGCCTTCGGCGACAACACGTTCGGCGTGATCGGTGACCCGACGCAGTTCTTCGGCCTGAAGGGCCTGATCGGCGGCAACTCCGTCGCCGAGGTCAAGGACGCGGCGGGCGCGGTCACCACCGACGCGGTGAACATCCCGCTCGCGGGCACTATTCCGGCGACCGTCTTCGTCGCCTTCCAGCTGATGTTCGCCATCATCACGGTTGCCCTCATCTCGGGTGCGGTCGCCGACCGCTTGAAGTTCGGCGCGTGGCTGGTGTTCGCGGGCATCTGGTCCACGGTGGTCTACTTCCCGGTCGCGCACTGGGTGTTCGACTTCGACGTCAAGGACGCCGACGGCAACGTCGTGCACGAGGGCGGCTGGATCGCCAACAAGCTGCTCGCGGTGGACTTCGCCGGTGGAACGGCGGTGCACATCAACGCCGGTGCGGCCGGTCTGGCCCTGGTGCTGGTGCTCGGCAAGCGCAAGGGCTGGCCGACCACCCCGTTCCGCCCGCACAATCTGCCGTTCGTCATGCTCGGCGCCGGTCTGCTGTGGTTCGGCTGGTTCGGCTTCAACGCCGGATCCGCGGTGACCTCCGGCGGCCTCGCCGGTTCGACCTTCGTCACCACCACCATCGCGACCTGCGCCGGGATGCTGGCCTGGCTGTTGGTGGAGAAGATCCGCGACGGCAAGCCCACCTCGCTGGGCGCGGCCTCGGGCATCGTGGCGGGTCTGGTCGCCATCACGCCGTCGTGTTCCTCGGTGAACGTGCTCGGCGCGCTCGCCATCGGCGTCGTCGCCGGCGCGCTGTGCGCCCTCGCGGTCGGCCTGAAGTTCAAGTTCGGTTTCGACGACTCGCTCGACGTGGTCGGCGTGCACCTGGTCGGCGGTATCGTCGGCACCCTGATGGTCGGTTTCGTCGCGGCGCCCGAGGCGGGTGCGGCCAAGACCGGTCTGTTCTATGGCGGCGGTTTCGATCAGCTGTGGCGGCAGGCGGTGGGCGCCGGTGTGGTACTTGCCTTCTCCTTCATCGCGACCCTGATCATTGCCTATATCGTGAAGTTCACCATTGGGCTGCGCGTGAGCGAGGAAGCAGAGTCGGTCGGCTTGGACGAGTCCGAGCACGCGGAAACCGCCTACGACTTCGCCGCTCTGGGTAGCACGGCACGTTCGGCCGTCAAGGAGGCATGACGAACATGAAACTGATCACCGCAATCGTCAAACCGTTCACGCTCGAAGACGTCAAGTCGGGTCTCGAGCAGGCGGGTGTGTTGGGCATGACCGTCAGCGAGGTCCAAGGGTACGGCCGGCAGAAGGGCCACACCGAGGTGTACCGCGGCGCGGAGTATTCCGTCGACTTCGTGCCGAAGGTTCGCGTCGAGGTCGTCGTGGACGATGCCTCCGTCGACAAGGTCGTGGAGGTGATCGTGGAGGCCTCCCGCACCGGCAAGATCGGCGACGGCAAGGTCTGGATCACTCCGGTGGAGGCGATCATCCGGGTGCGGACCGGCGAACGCGGCACCGACGCGCTGTAGCGGAAACGAGTCGAGCGGCGGCCCCGCTCCCACCGGAGCTCCCGGTCGGGGCGGGGCCGCGCGCATCAAATGGGCGGTGGGTTGTGGCTAGTCAGTACGAGCACGACGGTGATCCGAAGGTCACCGAACAAGGCAACGGCAAGGTGTCCAACGGGGCGGCCGACCTGGTCCGCGCGCGAACCCAACTGCTCGACGGCGGCCAGCCGCGCAATCCCCGGCTGGACGCCCAGTCGCTGCGCCAGGCGCTGGTCGACCTCTATGAACTCTGGCTCACCAGCAAGGGCGCCGAACTGGGCATCGCCCCCGACAGCGGTCTGGCCGTGGTGGCCGTCGGCGGTCTCGGGCGCGGGGAGATGCTGCCGTACTCCGATCTGGACCTGGTTCTGCTGCACGACGACGTCGACCCGGCCCGGGTGGCCGAGGTCGCCGACCAGCTCTGGTATCCGCTGTGGGACGCGCACATCAAACTCGACCACAGCGTGCGTACCGTTCCGCAGGCGCTTCGGGTGGCCGCGGACGATCTCATCGCCGCGCTCGGCATGCTCGAGGCCAGGCACATCGTCGGCGACCAGGAACTGAGCAATCTGCTGATCGGCGGGGTGCGCCGGGAGTGGCGCACCGGCATCCGCTCCCGCTTCGAGGAGCTCATCGCCCAGGCCAAGGCCAGATGGGAGCGCAACGGCGAGATCGCGCACCGCGCCGAGCCCGACCTGAAGAACGGGCGCGGCGGCCTGCGCGACATCCAGCTGCTGGACGCGCTGGCGATCGCCCAGCTCACCGACGCCATGCCCGGATTGGGGCCGGACGTGCCCGGCGGCGGATTGAAGCAGGCGCACCGTCGGCTGCTGGACGTGCGCACCGAACTGCACCGTGTGGCGGGACGAGCCCGCGACCAGCTGCGCGCACAGGACGCCGACGAGATCGGCGCTGCCCTGCGCATCGGCGATCGGTTCGATCTGGCCCGCACACTGAGCGATTCGGCCCGGACGGTCAGCTACTCCGTGGACGTCGGGCTGCGTACCGCGGCCAACGCACTGCCCCGCCGGGGATTGGCGCGCCTGCGCCGGATGCCGGTGCGCAGGCCGCTGGACGAAGGCGTGGTCGAGCACGCGGGTGAGGTCGTGCTGGCCAGAGACGCCCGCCCGCAGCGCGACCCCGGGCTGATCCTGCGCGTCGCGGCGGCGTCGGCGCAGACCGGCCTGCCGATGTCGGCCACCACCCTCAACCGGCTCTCCGAGGACGCTCCCGAGCTACGCGAGCCGTGGCCCAAGGACGCCCTCAACGACTTGCTGGTCCTGTTGGGCGCGGGCCGCGGCACGATCGACGCGATCGAGGCGCTGGACCGGACGGGATTGTGGGGCAGGCTGCTGCCGGAATGGGGCGCCGTGCGCGACCTGCCGCCGCGCGATGTCCAGCACATCTGGACCGTCGACCGGCATCTCATGGAGACGGTCGCCTACGCGGGCGGGCTGAGCACCCGGGTCGCCCGCCCCGACCTGCTCGCCCTCGGTGCGCTGCTGCACGACATCGGCAAGGGTCGCGCAGGCGATCACAGCGTGGTCGGCGCGGAACTGGCCACCCATATCGGCCGCCGCCTCGGACTGTGGCCGTCGGACGTGCGCACGCTCAGCGCGGTCGTGCGCCATCACCTGCTGCTGCCGGAAACCGCGACCCGGCGCGATCTGTCCGATCCGGAGACGGTGCGGCACGTCGTCGAGGCGCTCGACGGCGATCCGCAACTGCTGGAGCTGCTGCACACCCTGGCCGAGGCGGATTCGCAGGCCACCGGTCCCGGCGTGTGGGGCGACTGGAAGGCGTCGCTGATCGGCGAACTGGTCCGGCGCTGCCGGTTGGTCATGGCGGGCGACCAGTTGCCGACACCGGAACCGATCGCACCGGACTTGGTCGAGAAGGCCAGGGCGGGCGGTGTGCACGTCGATCTGCAGCCCGGTGAGAGCAAGCACACGTATGTGGTCACCGTCATCGCGCCCGACAGTTCCGGGCTGCTGTCCGACGCCGCGGGCGTGCTCGCGCTGCATTCGCTGCGCGTGCTGTCGGCCGCGCTCGGCGTCGAAGGCGCCTCCGCGGTGGACACCTTCGTCGTCGCGCCCAAGTTCGGCGATCCGCCGGACCCGGGGCTGTTGCGCCAGGAATTGATCCGGGCCACGGCCGGCGACCTGGATGTGGCGGCGGCGCTGGCCAAACGCGAGCGGGAGGCGGGCACGATCGGTCGGAGCCGGTACGCGCAGGCCCAACCCCGGGTGATCTGGTCGAACACCTCGGTACCGGGGCAGGTGATCCTGGAATTGCGCGCCGAGGACCGGGTCGGCTTGCTCAGCCGCCTGGCCGCGGAGCTGGCCGGCTGCGGAGCCGACGTCCGTTGGGCCAAGGTGGTCACGATGGGGTCCGCGGTGGTCGACAGCTTCTGCCTCGAGCTGGGCGCCGAGGACAGCCCCGCGCGCCGCGAAACGATCGAGAAAGCGCTTATCGCGGTGGTTCCCAGAACCGCGCCGAAACCGCCTGCTGACGGTGCTCGAGATTCGGAAAATGGTGATTAGCAGCACTTTTATCCGGTGATAAATCTGTTGCGCAATATTTGCTGCATCCCAACTCTCGTCTCGCGACCTGACCCTACGATCTAGAGCGTCCGGCTATCGCGAGCACGAGGGGAGCAGGTCGATGGCAATTGAAGTCGTTTCGGCATCCACGATGACGAGTGACGAGACCGCGCACATGGCGCGCTGCGTCGGCGGCGACCGGTGGGTGGTCTCCTGGCTTCCTGGTCGCACGCTGACCGGGCGACAGGCGGTTACCGCGATGACGATCGCCTCCACGGTCGCCACCTCGCCCATCCCGAGCAGGGCCGAGTGGGCCGTTCTCGACGGCCTGGCCCTCGAGCTGGGCCTGACCGCCAACGAGGCGGTCTTCATGGTGGCCGAGGAGAACCACGACTACCGCAAAACGGCCAGGCCGCGCCGTCGCGTGCTCGACTAGCGAGCCCGCCGCGCCGGGAAGGACGCACCGCCTGCGCGAACACGCGGGCGATCCCATTACCCTGGGAGAGAATGTGACGTCCCCCGAGATCAGGAGCGCGATCGGTGTTCGAATCCCTGTCCGACCGGCTTACCGGTGCCCTCAAGGATCTGCGCGGTAAGGGGCGTCTGTCACCGGCCGACATCGACGCCACCTGCCGCGAGATCCGCCTGGCCTTGTTGGAGGCCGACGTCGCGCTGCCCGTGGTCCGCGGGTTCATCGGGCGGATCAAGGAGCGCGCCAAGGGCGCGGAGGTCTCCGCGGCGCTGAACCCGGCCCAGCAGGTCGTGAAGATCGTCAACGAGGAACTCATCGGGATCCTCGGCGGCGAGACCAGGCGGCTGAACCTGGCCAAGAACCCGCCGACGGTGGTCATGCTGGCCGGTCTGCAGGGTTCCGGTAAGACCACGCTCGCGGGCAAGCTGGCCAAACTGCTGAAGGGGCAGGGCCATCAACCGTTGCTGGTGGCGTGCGACCTGCAGCGCCCCGGCGCCGTCACCCAGCTGCAAGTCGTCGGCGAGCGCGCGGGCGTGCCCGTCTACGCGCCGCACCCCGGCACCTCGATCGGTGGCGGTGAGAACCCGCTCGGCATCTCCGCCGCCGATCCGGTGAACGTGGCGCGCGGGGGTGTCGAAGAGGCGCGGCAGAAGCAGTACGACGTCGTCATCGTCGACACCGCGGGCCGTCTCGGCATCGATGAAGAGCTCATGCGCCAGGCCGCGGGCATCCGCGACGCCGTGCAACCGGACGAGACCCTGTTCGTGCTGGACGCCATGATCGGCCAGGACGCGGTCAACACCGCCGAGGCGTTCCGTGACGGCGTGGGCTTCACCGGCGTGGTGCTCACCAAGCTCGACGGCGACGCCCGCGGTGGTGCGGCGCTGAGTGTCCGCGAGGTCACCGGCGTGCCGATCCTGTTCGCCTCGACCGGTGAGAAGCTCGAGGACTTCGACGTCTTCCACCCGGATCGCATGGCCAGCCGCATTCTCGGCATGGGCGACGTGCTCACCCTGATCGAGCAGGCCGAGCAGGTCTACGACGCCAAGCAGGCCGAGGAGGCCGCCCGCAAGATCGGCAGCGGCGAGCTCACCCTCGAGGACTTCCTCGACCAGATGCTGGCCATCCGCAAGATGGGCCCGATCGGGAACCTGCTCGGCATGCTGCCGGGCGCGGGCCAGATGAAGGACATGCTCGCCCAGGTCGACGACAAGCAGCTGGACCGGGTGCAGGCGATCATCCGCGGTATGACCCCGGCCGAACGGGCGAACCCGAAGATCATCAACGCCTCGCGCCGCCTGCGCATCGCCAACGGTTCCGGTGTCCAGGTCTCCGAGGTCAACCAGCTCGTCGACCGCTTCTTCGAGGCCAAGAAGATGATGACGATGATGGGCCGCCAGATGGGGTTGCCCGGCGCCCGTCGCGGCAACGCGAAGAAGGGCAAGAAGGGCAAGAAGGGTGGTCGCGGCCCGACGCCGCCGAAGGTGCGCGGTGGTTTCCCCGGGATGGGCGGCATGCCCGGCCTGCCCGCGGGGATGCCCGACCTGTCCAACATGCCTGCCGGTCTGGACCAGTTGCCGCCCGGCCTGGAGGGCTTCGATCTCAGCAAACTGAAGTTCCCGAAGAAGTAGGCCACTTACGCCGCCCACGCTGTTCGTGGGCGGCGTGCCTGTGTGCCTCGCCGGTCGGTCGCCGTGTGCGCGGCGTCGCTGCCGCGTGGCCGTGCTTCGCGCGAAATGTCCGATCCGGGAGTCGGACACCAGGTTGGCGGCCGCCGACGAGTTCCAGGAGGTTGCGGTGCATCTGCGCGGTGTGGTTCTTCCCGAAGGCGAGGTGCGCGACCTCTGGGTGCGCGACGGCCTGGTGTCGTTCGAGCCCGCGCCCGGAGCCGAAACGCTGTGCGGCTCGGGCTGGATCGTGCCGGGACTGGTCGACGCCCACTGCCACGTCGGGATCCGGTACGGCGGGGGCCACGAGGACCACGCCGGCGCCGTCGCACAGGCCGAGACCGAGCGCGCCGCCGGTGCCCTGCTGCTGCGCGACGCGGGCTCGCCCATCGACACCCGGTTCGTCGACGACCGCGAGGACCTGCCGCGGATCATCCGCGCAGGCCGCCACATCGCCCGTCCGAAGCGCTACATCCGCGAACTGGGCATCGAGCTCGACGACGAACGCGACCTGCCGGAGATCGTCGCCGAGCAGGCCCGCCACGGCGACGGCTGGGTGAAGATCGTCGGCGACTGGATCGACCGCTCGGTGGGCGACCTGCGGCCGTTGTGGAGCGACGCGATCCTGAAGGAGGCCATCGCCGCAGCGCACGCCAACGGTGCGCGGGTCACCGCACACGTCTTCGGCGAAGACGCGCTGCCCGGCCTGATCGACGCCGGTATCGACTGCCTGGAGCACGGCACCGGTCTCACCGACGAGACCATCGAGATGATGGTCGAGCACGGCACCGCCCTGGTTCCCACCCTGATCAATATCGACACCTTCCCCGGTATCGCCGACAGCGCGGGCAAATTCCCCGTCTACGCCGCGCACATGCGCGATCTGCACCGGCGGGTGCGCGGCACGGTCGCCGCCGCGCACGAGGCGGGCGTGCCGATCTTCGCGGGCACGGACGCGGGCGGTTCCATCCGCCACGGGCGCATCGCCGACGAGATCGCCGCGCTCGGCGCCGCGGGACTGTCCCGGCACGACGCGCTCGGCGCGGCCTCCTGGCAGGCGCGCGAGTGGCTCGGGCGACCCGGCATCGAGGACGGTGCTCCCGCGGATTTCGTTGTCTACGAGGAGGATCCGCGTAGCCACCCCGAGACGCTCACCACGCCGTATGCCGTCGTGCTGCGCGGGCGCGTGTACGGCGGGCACGGTCCGGTCACCGGCCATAGATAACTCGGCGCCGCGGCTCACCCGCGCGTATCCGAAAGGGGCGTAAGGTCGGATTTCGTGACAATTCGCCTCGGATATCAGATGCCCAACTTCAGCTACGGCAAGTCGGTGCGCGAGCTGTTCCCCACGGTGATCGCGCAGGCCCGAGAGGCCGAAGCCGCCGGTTTCGACACGGCCTTCGTCATGGACCACTTCTATCAGTTGCCCGGCATCGGCACGCCCGACGAGCCGATGCTCGAGGCCTACACCGCGCTCGGCGGCCTGGCCACGGCGACGGAGCGGATCCAGTTGTCGGCGTTGGTCACCGGCAACACCTACCGCAACCCGGCGATGCTCGCCAAGACGGTCACCACGCTGGACGTGGTCAGCGGTGGCCGCGCGGTGCTCGGCATCGGCGCGGGCTGGTTCGAACTCGAGCACCGCTCCCTGGGCTACGAGTTCGGCACCTTCACCGACCGCTTCGAGCGGCTCGACGAGGCGCTGCACATCATCCAGCCGATGCTGCGCGGCGAGCGGCCCACCTTCCAGGGCAAGTGGTACCGGGTCGAGAACGCGATGAACGAGCCGCGCGTACGCGACGATCTGCCGATCCTGCTCGGCGGCAGCGGTGAGAAGAAGACCTTCGGCCTTGCCGCTCGCTTCGCCGACCATCTCAACATCATCTGCAACGCGTCCGAGCTGCCGCGCAAGATCGAGGCGCTGCGGGCGCGCTGCGCGGAGGTCGGCCGGGATCCGCGGACCCTGGAGACCAGCTACCTGTGCTTCGTCATGATGGACGAAGACGGTGACCTCGTGCGCAAGCAGCAGCGGGATTACTTGAGCCGCATGGGTATCGACCTGTCGGCCCTGTCGGACGCCGAGCTCGCGCAGAGCCCGGCCGACCGCCAGTTCGTCGGCACACCGGACGAGGTTGCCGAACAGCTGCGGACTCGCGTTCTGGACCACGGCGTAGACGGTCTCATCATCAATATGGTGTTCAACGGGCACGAGCCGGGTGCGGTCGAACTCGCCGGGCGTACCTTCGCTCCCTTGGTGCGCTGACGAGCGCGAACCCGGCGCGAATACCGTTGGCGCTGGTTATGATCGGGCAATGATAGCCCCTCCGTGGCGCGCGTCGTACGGTGTCGACGCGCCGTCGGTGCTGTTGTTGCTGGGAGTTCTCGCGGTCGGGTATCTTGCCGCCGCGCTGGTGGTGGCGCTGTTCCAGCAACTGCGCCCGAGCCTGCTGCTCCTGCTGATCGGCGTCGTGCTGGCCACGCAGTTCGGGCTGTTCCTGCACGCGACCCGCCGGGGCAAGTTCCGGGTCTGGGCGCGCCTGCTCGACGACCTCGAACTGCGTGGCGACGAACGATTGCTCGACATGGGGTGCGGGCGCGGCGCGGTGCTGCTGGCCGCCGCGCGCCGCTTGCCCGCCGGGTGTGCGGTGGGCCTGGATCTGTGGTGCTCCGCGGACCACTGCGAGAACACCCCGGCCACCGCGGAGCGGAACGCGCTCGCGGAGAACGTCGCCGACCGGATCGAGTTGCGCACCGGCGACATGACCCGCATGCCGTTCCCGGACGGCGTGTTCGACGTCGTCGTCTCCAGCTTGGCGATTCACGACATCAAGACCGCCGAGGGCCGGGCGGCGGCGCTCCGGGAGGCGTGCCGCGTGCTGCGTCCCGGCGGCAAACTGGTCATCGTCGATATCGGCGACACCCGGGCGTACCGCGCCGTCCTGGCGGCGAACGGCGCGACCGCCCTCACCCTGCGCCCCGTGGGGTGGCAGATGTGGTGGGGCGGCCCCTGGGTCCCCACCCGTGCGCTCACCGCCACCGTCCCGGGCTAGCCGCATCGAGACGCCGAGCCGCACTCCATGGCGCGGGCGACGCCCGCGGCAACGAGTCGCAGCACCCGGAACACGCCGGGTACGACGTACTCGACGGCAGCCTCATCGCCGAGTTCGCTCGCGATGTCGCGGGTGATGCGGGCGGGTCGTGTGCGGTGGCGTCGGAACAGTCGCATGCCTGGTTATGGCGGGTGGGCATCGCTGTGTGAACACGCACGCGATTTCTGGCGGGATCGTCCGGTCTGGCACAATGGACCACCGTCCTTCCGGACAAGTGTCAGCCCGTCTCCGGTTCCGTACCGCGCGGCGGTCACACACTCGAAAGCGCAAAACCGGGCTCGCAGACCATGCGGGTCGCCGAATTGCGTCGTGACCAACCAACGAAAGGCAGATCAGCAGTGGCTGTTCGCATCAAGCTCACCCGCCTGGGCAAGATCCGCAACCCGCAGTACCGCGTCGTCGTCGCGGACGCCCGCACCCGCCGTGACGGCCGGGCCATCGAGTCCATCGGCAAGTACCACCCGAAGGAAGAGCCCTCGCTGATCGAGATCAACTCCGAGCGCGTGCAGTACTGGCTCGGCGTCGGCGCGCAGCCGACCGAGCCGGTCCTCCAGCTGCTGAAGATCACCGGCGACTGGCAGAAGTTCAAGGGCATCGAGGGCGCCGAGGGCACCCTGAAGGTCAAGCCGGCCAAGCCGTCGAAGCTGGACCTGTTCAACGCCGCGCTGGCCGCCGCCGACAACGAGCCGGTCGCCGAGGCGGTCACCCCCAAGAAGAAGGGCAAGAAGGACGCCGAGGAGGGCGCCGAGGCTGCCGAGGCCGGCGAGTAATGAGCGGGCGATACCCGTCCATCCGATACCCGTCACGAGCCGTGCGCAGACCGGCCCCGCCGACGGGTGAGTTGCGTCGTGAGGTGATGGAGCAGTGAGCGCCGTCGTCGCCGATGCCGTCGAGCACTTGGTGCGCGGTATCGTCGCCAATCCCGATGACGTCCGCGTCGAGCTGATCACCGGCCGCAGGGGACGCACCGTCGAGGTGCACGTTCACCCCGATGACCTGGGCAAAGTGATCGGTCGCGGCGGACGTACCGCGACCGCGCTGCGCACCCTCGTCGCCGGTATCGGCGGCCGGGGCATCCGGGTCGACGTGGTCGACACCGACCAGTAGATGGAACTCGTCGTCGGGCGGATCGCCAAGTCGCACGGCGTGCGCGGCGAACTCGTCGTCGAGGTGCGCACCGATGAGCCGGAGGCGCGTTTCGCGCCGGGCGTCAGGTTGCGCGGTCGGCTGCCGCGAGCGGCGGAGGTTCGCGAGTTCACCGTGGAGTCGGCCCGGGAGCACTCGGGCCGACTTCTGGTGTTCCTGTCCGGTGTGACCGACCGCACCGCTGCCGACGCGTTGCGCGGCATGCTGTTCGTGGTCGACAGTGCCGACCTTCCGCCTTCCGAGGATCCGGACGAGTTCTACGACCATGAACTGGAGGGGCTGGAGGTACGGCTCACCGACGGCACCGTGGTCGGCTCCGTGCGCGAAGTGCTGCATTCCGCGGCGGGTGAGTTGCTGGAGGTGCGGGCCGCGGACGACGGGCGGGAGATCCTGATCCCGTTCGTCACCGCCATCGTGCCCACGGTGTCCCTCGCCGAGGGCGTGATCGTGATCGATCCGCCCGAAGGTTTGCTCGACCCGGAATGACACGGTGGGCGTCCGACCGCGCGTCGCTCGCCCCGGCCGACGACCTGCGGCCCGGCGGCGCTAGGAGACAGTCATGAAACTCGACGTCGTCACGATCTTCCCCGAGTACCTGGAGCCGTTGCGCACGGCACTGCTGGGTAAGGCGATCGACAAGGGACTGATCTCGCTCACGGTGCACGACCTGCGCCGTTGGACGCATGACGTGCACAAGTCCGTCGACGATTCCCCCTACGGGGGTGGGCCGGGCATGGTCATGAAACCGACCGTGTGGGGCGACGCGCTCGACGAAGTATGTCCCGATGACGCGCTGCTCGTGGTCCCCACGCCCGCGGGGGTGCCGTTCACGCAGGCCATGGCACACAGCTGGGCCGCCGAGCGGCATCTCGTCTTCGCCTGCGGCCGCTATGAGGGCATCGACCAGCGCGTCTTCGACGACGCCGCCCGCCGCGTCCGGGTGCAAGAGGTCAGCATCGGCGACTACGTGTTGATCGGCGGCGAGGCGGCCGTGCTGGTGATGACCGAGGCTGTGGTCCGGCTGCTGCCCGGTGTCCTCGGCAATCAGCAATCACATCAAGAGGATTCGTTCTCCGACGGGTTGCTCGAAGGTCCCAGCTACACCCGTCCGGTCTCCTGGCGCGGGTTGGACGTCCCGCCGGTCCTGCTGTCCGGCGACCACGCGAAGGTGGCGGCCTGGCGGCGCGAGCAATCACTCGCGCGGACCCGCGAGCGTCGTCCGGACCTGCTCGCGGACCACGGCACGGCCGGACCCGAGCGATAGACCGATGCACGGCTACATCGAGTGGGCACTGGCCCCTATCCGGCCCGCTTCAAGCTGGTCTTCGGCGCGTGGACGATCGACTCGCCCGAACTCGCCACGGCCGCTCACGCCGCGCAAGAGGCGCAGATCGACATCGTCGCCCGATGCCAAGCCGCGGGCGACCTTCCCGCCCGGCGACCCCATCCGCCTCGCCGCCCTGCTCCGCGCTCTCGCGCACGGCGCCGCCGACCTCGCCGCGGCGGGCCACCTCGCGGCCGATGGAAAGGCAACGCCGACCCCACCGACCTGGTCGACGACCTCCTCACCCACCTGAATCCGAATTCTCGAGCAGCCATGCGTCATCAGCCGTGCTCGGGCCTTCGGCACCGACGTCACCGCCGAGAGGTGTACCGACAACGGAACGTTGCCCTCGGTGGACTGCAGCGGGGATCGTCAGGGCAGCAGACCATGGCGGCGGGCGGCCACCACCGCCTCGTGCCGGGAGTGGGCGTCGAGTTTGACCATCGCGTTGCGAAGGTAGCTCTTCACGGTCTCCGGGCCGAGTGAGAGTCGTTGCGCCGCTTCCTGATTGGTGCAACCCAAGGCGATCTGGGATAGCACGTCGAGTTCTCGGCGGGACAGTTTCGGGCCGTCCGGCCGCGGGTCGCCGGTCATGACCCGGGTGAGGCGCTCGCATACCGCGTGCAGGCGTCCGCGCAGCCGATCGTCCTCGGTCGAGCGCGCCATGCCGCGCAGTTCGGCGTGGATGTCGCGGAGTTCCTCCGTGATCGCCGGTGCCGCGGCCGCCGACGGCGCGGTGGCCTCCAGCATGCGCAGCCGACGGTCGACCTCGTCGCGAACGGCGATCTCGGTGGCCAAGCGGCGCCCGGCCTGCACGACCAGATCCGCGGTGCGGTCGCCCAGCGGACTCGCGCCGCGCGTGGCGGCGTAGAGCACCGCGCGGGAGCGCTGGTCCACCACCACGGGCACGGCGAGCACCGAGCGGATGCCCTCGCCGGAGACCGGCCCGTCGTAGTCGTGGGTGATCGAGGAGGCGCGGCGATAGTCGGAGACCGCCGCGGGCCGTCCGGAATCCATCACCCGTCCGCCCAGCCCGGAAGCCCGCACGACGGCCAGACCGCGCAGGCCGTTGGTCAGCGTGCCGACGAATTCCGACAGCAGCAGCGCGTCGCCGTGCACTTCGCCGCCGAATGCCACCGGCACGCCCGCCGCGCTCGCCACCCAGCGGATCTCGGCGCGCAGCGCGTCGCTGTCGCGCGGACGCAGCAGTGCGGTGTGGGTCACGAGACTCACCCCTTTTCGGGGGTAGTGGGCAGCGGGATGTGACCCACATCCTATTGCACACCCGGGTTGAGCTGGATCACAGAACGAGGAGAACTGAAGATGGGCACCGATCTGAATCAGCGGGTGCGCGAACTGCTGGACTGTTACGACCGCACCGACGCGTCGGCGGCGGACCTGCTGTGTGATCGGCACCCGGCCGACCGGGTCGCCTTCACGATCGTCGAGGCAGACCTGTCCTCGACCGACCTCACCTACGGCGAACTGCGCGAACGCTCCGCCCGCTTCGCCGACGCACTCGCCGGACTCGGCGTCGAACCCGGCCACCGGGTCGCCACGCTGATGGCGAAATCCGCGGACCTGGTGGTCGCTCTGCTCGGGATCTGGCGCCGGGGTGCGGTGCACGTTCCGCTGTTCACCGCCTTCGCTCCGCCCGCGATCGCCCTGCGGTTGAACGCCAGTCGCGCCTCGGTCGTCATCGCCGATGCCGACCAGGCGCCGAAGCTGGCGCCGGGACCCGATCTGCCCGGCGATCCGTCCTGGCGGCTCATCGTCACCGGAGCAGAGGCGCCCGAAGGGGCGCTGCGGATGGACGAGTTGCTCCACGCTCATACGGCCACCTCTCCGCAGGCTCAGCCGATCGCGGTCGGCGGTGACGGACTGCTCGTCCAACTGTTCACCAGCGGCACCACGGGCACGCCCAAGGGCGTCCCGATTCCGCTGCGCGCGCTCGCCTCCTTCCACGCGTACCAGGAATTCGCGCTGGACGTCCGCCCCGACGACGTCTTTTGGAACGCCGCCGATCCGGGCTGGGCCTACGGGCTCTACTACGCCATCCTCGGCCCGCTGGCCACCGGCATCCGCAGCATCCTGCTGCACGCGGGCTTCTCGGCACCGCTGACCTGGCAGGTGCTGGAGACGTTCGGCGTCACCAACTTCGCCGCCGCCCCGACGGTATATCGAGCGTTGCGCGCCGACGGTGCCACGCCGCCCGTGCATTCCCGATTGCGCCGCGCCTCTTCGGCGGGAGAACCGCTGACCCCTGAAGTGGTCGCGTGGTCCGTCGAGTACCTCGGTGTCGCGGTGCGCGACCACTACGGCCAGACCGAGCACGGCATGGTTATCTGCAACGCCTGGCACGAAGACCTGGACACCGAGACCCCCGCCGGATCGATGGGTCGCTCGCTGCCCGGCTGGACCTGCGCCGTGCTCTCCGACGACGCCGACACGATCGCTCCCCCCGGCGAATTGGGCCGGGTCGCGATCGATACGGAACGCAGTCCGCTGCTGTGGTTCCTCGGCTATCTCGACGCTCCGGACCGCACCGCGCAGCGCTACACCGCCGACGGCCGCTGGTATCTGACCGGTGACGCGGGCTCACAGGACGCGGACGGCTTCTTCCGCTTCTCCTCCCGCGACGACGACGTGATCATCATGGCCGGCTACCGCATCGGCCCGTTCGAGGTGGAGAGCGTTCTGGTGCTGCACGAGCAGGTCGCGGAGGCGGCGGTGGTCGGCATGCCGGACGAACTGCGCGGCGAAGTGCTCGAGGCGTTCGTCGTGCTGCGTGACGGCGCCGTCGGCGATGCCGCGTTGGAAGCCGAGCTACAGAGCCTGGTGAAGCGAAAGTTCGCGGCGCATGCCTACCCGCGCCGGGTTCACTTCGTGGCGAGCCTGCCGAAGACGCCCAGCGGCAAGGTGCAGCGGTTCGTGCTGCGGCAGGGCGGTGCCCGATGACTTCGGCCATGTTGCCCCTGCCCAGCTACGCCTCGGGCGTGTCGGACGTCGCGCTGCTCGGCGACACCATCGGCGGCAATCTCGATCGCGCGGTGGCGGCGTTCCCGGACCGGGAAGCCCTGGTAGACCTGCCGAGCGGACGGCGCTGGACCTATCGCGCTCTCGGCGCCGCGGTCGACGCCCTGGCCTGCGGCCTCGCCGCACAGGGCATCGGCAAGGGCGACCGGGTCGGCATCTGGGCGCCGAACCGCGCGGAATGGTTTCTGGTGCAGTACGCCACGGCGAAAATCGGCGCGATCCTGGTCAACATCAATCCGGCGTATCGCACCAGTGAACTGGAGTACGTGCTGTGCCAGGCGGGCGTGCGAATGCTCATCGCGGCCGAGCGGTTCAAGTCCTCGGACTACGTGGCGATGATCGAGCAGGTCCGGCCGAACTGTCCGGCGCTGACGCAGGTGCTCGTGCTGGGCACACCGGAGTGGGAGGCGCTGTCGGGCACCGAGATCGACACCGATCGGCTCGTCGAACTGGGCGCGCGGCTTTCCGCCGACGACCCGATCAACATCCAGTACACCTCGGGCACAACCGGTTTCCCGAAGGGCGCCACGCTCAGTCACCACAACATCCTGAACAACGGCTATTTCGTCGGGGAACTGTGCGGATACACCGAGCAGGACCGGATCTGCGTCCCGGTGCCGTTCTACCACTGCTTCGGCATGGTGATGGGCAACCTGGCGAGCACCAGCCACGGTGCCGCTATCGTGATTCCGTCGCCGTCGTTCGATCCGAGAGCGGCCCTGGCGGCGGTCGAAGCCGAGCGCTGCACCTCCCTCTACGGTGTGCCGACGATGTTCATCGACATGCTCGCCGCGCTGGACTCGGCCGCCGCGGACCTGTCCACGCTGCGCACCGGGATCATGGCGGGCTCGCCGTGTCCGGTCGAGGTGATGAAGCGGGTGATCGACCGGATGGGCATGCGCGAGGTCTGCATCTGCTACGGCATGACGGAGACGTCTCCGGTCAGCACCCAGACCCGGCGCGACGACGGCATCGAACGGCGCACCGCCACCGTCGGCCGGGTCGGGCCGCACCTGGAGGTCAAGATCGTCGATCCCGCAACGGGTCTCACGGTGCCGCGCGGCGAACCCGGCGAACTGTGCACCCGAGGCTATTCGGTGATGCTCGGGTACTGGGACGAGCCGGACAAGACCGCCGAGGCCATCGACGCCGCCCGTTGGATGCACACCGGCGACATCGGCGTGATGGACGACGAGGGCTATGTGGCCGTCACCGGCCGGATCAAGGACATGGTCATCCGGGGTGGCGAGAACGTCTACCCGCGGGAGATCGAGGAATTCCTCTACACCCATCCCGACATCCTGGACGCGCAGGTGATCGGTGTGCCGGATCCGAAGTACGGCGAAGAACTGATGGCCTGGATCCGGATGCGCGAGGGCGCAACGCCGTTGGACGCCACCGCCGTGCGCGACTTCGCCGCCGGCAAGCTGGCGCACTTCAAGATTCCCCGCTACGTGCATGTGGTCGAGGAATTCCCGATGACGGTCACCGGCAAGGTTCGCAAGGCGCAGATGCGGGAACTGTCGCGGCGGCTGCTCGGCCTGGACGACAGCTGAGACGAGGGAGGTTCACCTGGGTGTGGACCGCGTGTCAGGCGGCGACGGTAGTGTCTCCGACGTGACGACAGCGCCCGAGACTGCCAGTGCAGAGTCCACACCCGCCGTGCCACGCTCCGACACCGCGGGCCCAGCCAGCGTGAACCGTCGCATCGCCGAGGAACTCGCGGTGCGCGAGACCCAGGTGCGCGCCGCCGTCGAGCTGCTCGACGCGGGCTCGACGGTGCCGTTCATCGCCCGGTACCGCAAGGAGGTCACCGGCGGCCTGGACGACGCGCAGCTGCGCGTGCTCGACGAGCGTCTGCACTACCTGCGCGAACTCGACGAGCGCAGGGCCGCGATCATCGAATCGATCCGGGGCCAGGGCAAACTCGACGACGCTCTGCATCGGCAGCTCCTGCTCGCCGAGACCAAGGCCCGGCTCGAGGACATCTACCTGCCGTACAAGCCGAAGCGGCGCACGAAGGCGCAGATCGCGCGTGAGGCCGGGCACGAGCCGGTGGCCGACGCCCTGATCGAGGATCCGAACACCGACCCGGCGCAGTACACCGCCGAGCAACTCGACGGCGCGCGCGCCATCCTGGTCGAACGTTTCGCCGAGGACGCCGATCTGGTCGGCGAGTTGCGCGAACTGATGTGGAACCGCGGGCAGGTCACCTCGACCGTGCGCGCGGGCAAGGAGGAGGCGGGCGCGAAGTTCGCCGACTATTTCGAGTTCAGCGAGCCGTTCGACAAGCTGCCCTCCCACCGCATCCTGGCGCTGCTGCGCGGCGAGAAGGAGGAGGTGCTCACCCTGCACCTCGAACCGGATACCGAGGAGCCGCAGCCGGGCGAGCGCACCGTCTACGAGGGTCGTATCGCCACTCGCTTCGGCATCGCCGACCGGGGCCGCCCCGCCGACTCCTGGCTGCTGGACACGGTGCGCTGGGCTTGGCGGACCAAGCTGCAGGTCAGCCTCGGCATCGACACCAGGATGCGGTTGCGGCAGGCGGCGGAGAAGGACGCGGTCGACGTGTTCGCCGCGAATCTGCGCGATCTGCTGCTCGCCGCCCCCGCGGGCACCCGCACGACGATGGGTCTGGACCCCGGCTACCGCACCGGCGTGAAAGTGGCGGTGGTCGACGCCACCGGCAAGGTGGTCGCCACCGAGGTGATCTACCCGCACAAACCGCAGGGCCAGACCGAGAAGTCGCTCGCGGTGCTCGGCGCGCTGGTGGCCCGATTCGGCGTGGAACTCATCGCCATCGGCAACGGCACCGCCTCGCGCGAGACCGACGCCCTTGCCGCCGAACTGATCTCCCGCATCCCGGAGAACAAGCCCACCAAGATCGTGGTCTCCGAGGCGGGCGCTTCGGTGTACTCCGCCTCGGCCTACGCCTCGCAGGAGCTGCCCGAGCTGGACGTGTCGCTGCGCGGCGCGGTGTCGATCGCGCGCCGGCTGCAGGACCCGCTGGCCGAACTGGTGAAGATCGATCCGAAGTCCATCGGCGTCGGCCAGTACCAGCACGACGTGTCCGAATCGCTGCTGGCCCGTTCGCTGGGCGCGGTGGTCGAGGACGCGGTGAACGCGGTCGGCGTGGACGTGAACACCGCCTCGGTGCCGCTGCTGTCGCGGGTCTCCGGCATCGCCGGATCGGTGGCGGAGAGCATCGTGGCGCACCGGGATCAGAACGGCCCGTTCCGCAGCAGGACCGCGCTGCTCGACGTCCCGCGGCTGGGCCCGAAGGCGTTCGAACAGTGCGCGGGCTTCCTGCGCATTCGCGGCGGCGACGATCCGCTGGACACCTCCGCGGTGCACCCGGAGGCGTATCCGGTGGTGCGGCGCATCCTCGAATCGACGGGACGCGGCATCGCGGAGATCATCGGCAACACCACGGCGCTGCGCTCGCTGCGCGCGGGCGATTTCACCGACGAGCGCTTCGGTGTCCCGACCGTCACCGACATCATCGCCGAGCTGGAGAAGCCGGGGCGCGACCCGCGTCCGGAATTCAAGACCGCCGAGTTCGCCGCGGGCGTGGAGAAAGTCGCCGACCTGGAGCCGGGCATGGTGCTCGAGGGCGTGGTGACCAACGTGGCCGCCTTCGGCGCGTTCGTCGACGTGGGCGTGCACCAGGACGGCTTGGTGCATGTCTCGGCCATGTCGCACAACTTCGTCAAGGATCCGCGCGAAGTGGTCAAGTCCGGCGACGTCGTGAAGGTGAAGGTGCTCGAGGTGGACGTCGCGCGCCAGCGCATCGGTCTGTCCCTGCGCCTGGACGACGAACCCGGCACGCCCGCCAAGGGCGGCGACAACCGGCAGCGCGGTCAAGGCGGCGGCCGATCCGGTGGAGGCGATCAGCGGCAGCGGCAGAATGGTCAGAACAGGCAGCAGGGCCAGAACCGTAATCAAGGACAGGGGCGTGGCGGCAATCAGCGCAGGAACGCGCCGGCACCTAGCGGCGCGATGGCGGACGCCTTGCGCAGGGCGGGTTTCGGCCAGTAGCCCGGTCCGCAGGAGGAAGTAGCGGCCATGCGACGGTGGCTCCACGAGGACGTGATCGCCCAAGGGCGGCTGCCGTTGCTGTGCTTCCTGCTCGGATTCATCGTCGGATTCCTGTTCATCCGCCTCAGCGTCCGGCTGATCCGCGCGCGGGTGCGCTGGTGGCCGGGCAACCTCCGGGCCGGTGACACGCACATCCACCACATGGTGTTCGGGGTGATCCTGCTGCTGTCCTCCGGCGTCGGCATGGTCGCCCAGTACGAGAGCGCCGACACCGCCACGGGCAGCATCCTCGCCGCGCTGTTCGGCGTGGGCGCCGCTCTGGTGCTGGACGAATTCGCGCTGATCTTCTATCTGCGCGACGTGTATTGGGAGGAGCAGGGGCGGACATCGGTGGACGCGGTGTTCGTCGCGCTCGCCGTGACAGGATTGCTGCTGCTGGGCTTCCACCCGCTGTGGCTGCTGGACATCAATGATTTCCGGCGCGATCCGAGCCTGGAGGTCCGCTCCTTCGTCGTCGTGTTCGCCGTGGTCAACCTCGCTCTCGCCGCCATCGTGATCGCCAAAGGGAAGATCTGGACCGGCCTGTTCGGCATGTTCTTCCTGCCGTTGCTGGTCGTCGGTGCGCTGCGGCTGAGCCGCCCTGGCGCGCCCTGGGCGCGCTGGCGTTACGGCGACCGTAGGCGCCTGAGGTACCGGGCCATCGTCCGGGAACGGCGATACCGTCGCCCGGTCATCCGCGCCAAGATCTTCGTGCAGGATCTGGTCGCCGGAAAACCGGACGTCGAGCACGTCCGCACGGCGGCGGAGGCGGAACTCACCCGTACGGTCGTGCCCGCCCCGCCCGCTCCGCACCGCGACCATTCGTTCTGGCACTCCGACCACGGCTCGCCGCGTACGCCCGGCCCGCCGCCTGTCCAGGACGCGATCTCCGGCGAACAGCACCGCTGACGAACGCTCAGCGGAGGGGTCGGCCGGGCAACGTGCCGTTCGCGGCGGGGGATGATCGGGGTCGCGTGAGATTGCCGGAAGCCTCTGTGTCGCGTAACCCGTAAATGGTTCTGTCGCAGGACATTTTTCGATCGACGGCGGCTATGCGTATACGTATACTGCGTTCATGTTGGATCCGCTCAGCCTTGCGGTCGGCGCCGGCCTCGTCGGTGTCGGCTGGGTATGTGGTCGATTCGTGCCTCGGCGAGGCCGGGCGGGGAAGGAGCTTCGCGCACGCTGCGGTTGTGGTCACGACCTGGCACTGCACGACCGCTCCTCGGGCGCTTGTCACGCCGAGATCTCCCGCAAAGGCATCCACGGCCTGCGTGAGTGGGTCGGTTGCAACTGCCGCCGCTACACCGGCCCGATTCCGCTCGAAGAAGTGTTCGCCTCGCCCATACTCCCGCCGGAGTCGTGAACCGATCGCACCGCCTCGGGCGTAACGTGAAGAGACCGCCGACTCGCCACCACCAGGGTCGATTTCTTCCACGGCGCGCCGATCTGGCACAATGCTCAGGTTGCCCTGGGTGGTTGTCGACCCGGCGCATCCCATTGATCGGAGCATGAACCGGCCGAGCACGCCCAGTGCCGCCAGGGTCCTCTGTTCGCGCGAAACCATAAGGATGGAAATGAACACCCTTGACTTCGTCGACGAGAAGTCGCTGCGCAGCGACGTCCCCGAGTTCCGGCCGGGCGACACGCTGAACGTGCACGTGAAGGTCATCGAAGGCTCGAAGGAGCGCATCCAGGTCTTCAAGGGCGTCGTGATCCGTCGCCAGGGTGGTGGCATCCGCGAGACCTTCACCGTCCGCAAGGTGTCGTTCGGTGTCGGCGTCGAGCGCACCTTCCCGGTGCACAGCCCGAACATCGACCACATCGATGTCGTGACCCGCGGTGATGTCCGTCGCGCCAAGCTGTACTACCTGCGCGACCTGCGTGGCAAGGCCGCCAAGATCAAGGAAAAGCGCTGAGTTAGCTTTTCGGCACAACAGATCTTCCTCAGCCCGGCATCGGACCTCGGTTTCGCTGCCGGGCTAATCTGTTCGGCGTGGCAGACGAAAGTGGGTCGGTATCGGTGTCCGAATCGGGCGACGAGAGTACGCGGGCGGGTCGCGCCAAGCGGCGATCGAAGAAGAAGCAGCGGCCGTTCTGGCAGGAATTGCCGATCCTCATCGTGATCGCCGCGGTGATCGCCGCGCTGATGGTTACCTTTGTCGGTCGGCCGTACGTGATTCCCTCGGAGTCGATGGAAACCACGTTGCACGGATGCGCCGGATGCACCGGCGACCGCATCTACGTGCAGAAGCTGAGCTACTACTGGGGTGACCCGCAACCGGGCGACGTGGTCGTGTTCGTCGGCCCGCCGTCGTGGAACACCCGCTACCAGTCGATCCGCTCGGACAATCCCGCAGTCCGTGGCGTGCAGAACTTCTTCTCCTTCTTCGGCTTGGTGCCGCCGGACGAGAACGATCTGGTGAAGCGCGTCATCGCGGTCGGCGGCCAGACCGTGGAGTGCTGCGACCCGCAGGGGCGGGTCATCGTGGACGGCAAGCCGCTGGACGAGCCGTACGCCCGGTACCTCGCCCCGTACGTGCCCGGCCAGCCCTACAACGCGTCCGGCGGCCGCGAGTTCAAGCCCGTGAAGGTGCCCGAAGGGCATCTGTGGGTGATGGGCGACAACCGCAACCAGTCCGCCGACTCCCGCGCCCACATCACCGACGAACTGCAGGGCACCATCCCCGTGGAGAACGTCCGCGGCAAGGCGGTGTTCAAGATCTGGCCGCCCGGACGGATCGGTCCGGTGCACTCGGAGAATCCCCAGCAGAACTGATCACGCGAGGCGCTGGATAATTGAACGGTGGGGCAAGGTCGAGTGCCGGTGGGTAACGGTTGGCCGCCGCGTGTGGTGATGCGCAGGGCCGGAGGATTGCGCACGCTCGAGGCGGCGTTGATCCGCAGTGGTCTGGGGCCGGTCGCGGGTGTCGACGAGGCGGGGCGCGGCCCCTGCGCGGGACCACTGGTGGTGGCGGCGTGCCTGCTGGCCCCGAAGGCCTACGACAGGCTGGCCGGCCTCGACGACTCCAAGAAGCTCACCGAGGCCACTCGCGAAGAGCTGTATCCGGTGATCGTCCGTCTGGCACTCGCTTATCAGGTCGTCGTGATCCCGGCCTGGGAGATCGACTCGATCGGCATCCACGTCGCCAATATCGAGGGGATGCGCCGCGCCGTGGCCGGGCTCCGGCGCACTCCCGGCTACGTGCTGACCGATGGGTTCCGGGTGCCCGGCATACCGGTGCCTTCGCTGCCGGTGATCGGCGGCGACGGTGCGGCGGCCTGCATCGCGGCGGCCAGCATCCTGGCCAAGGTCACCAGGGACCGCATCATGGTCGAGCTGGACGGGCGGTTCCCCGGCTACGGATTCGCCGCCCACAAGGGCTACAACACGCCCGAGCACACCGCCGCGTTGCAACGTCTCGGCCCGAGCAGCGAGCACCGGCGCTCCTGGCGCAACGTACGCGAAGCCGCCGGGTTGCGCCCGGTCGCGGCGGCGGCCGATGTCGCGGACGCCGTACTGGCCGAGGGCTTGGACGAGGCGCTGTCGGAGCAGTTTCCGAACGGGCGTACGGCTGGCCGAGTAGCTACCGATGCAGCGCATGCGCGATGATGTCACCACACGACGCGATGCGGCGAGAAGGAGGACGTCCCACCCGATGAGTGCCGAGGACCTCGAGAAGTACGAAACCGAGATGGAGCTCTCGCTGTATCGCGAGTACAAGGACATCGTCGGTCAGTTTTCGTACGTGGTGGAGACCGAGCGCCGCTTCTACCTGGCCAATTCCGTGGAGCTGCGGCCGCAGAACGCGGACGGCGAGGTGTACTTCGAGGTGCGGATGAGCGACGCGTGGGTCTGGGACATGTACCGCCCGGCCCGCTTCGTCAAGCACGTCCGGGTCATCACCTTCAAAGACGTCAACATCGAGGAGCTGGAGAAGCCGGACCTGCGCTTGCCCGAGTGAGCCCGCCCGGCGTTCTGCACAGCGACTCGGTTATCAACAGATTTTCCGATTCCCCAGGTCGGCGGCGCTGACCTGATCCGGCTGCGGCGCACGCTGGCCGGGTGACGGACAAACAGGCGCTCGGCGCGCACGGGGAGGAACTGGCGGCGGACTTTCTGCGCGCCGCGGGGATGGAGATCGTCGCCAGGAACTGGCGGTGCCGATATGGCGAGCTCGATCTGATCGCCCGCGACGGGGATGTGACCGCGTTCGTCGAGGTCAAGACCCGCTCCGGGTTGGGCTACGGCACACCCGCGGAGTCGGTCACCTTCGCCAAGCGGCAGCGGATCCGGCGGCTGGCGCTGCTGTGGCTGGCCGAGCAGGAGGGGCCGTGGCGGCGCATCCGGTTCGACGTGGTGTCGGTGCTGGTGGCGCGGGGGCGTACGCCGGTCATCGACCATCTCGAGGCGGTGTTCTGAATGGCGCTGGGGCGGGCGCACTCGGTCGCCGTCACCGGCGTGGACGGTCTGCTCGTCGAGATCGAGGCAGATATCGGACAGGGCCTGCCATCGGTCCACCTGGTCGGGCTTCCCGACACCGCGTTGCAGGAATCCCGTGACCGGATCCGCTCCGCGGTGGCGAACTCGGGGGAGAAGTGGCCCGACGGCCGGGTGGTTCTCGCGCTGTCGCCCGCGACACTGCCGAAGCTGGGCAGCGTGTACGACTTGGCGCTCGCGATCGCCGTGCTGGACGCGTCCGGCTCGGTGCCCTCCGAACGGCTCGCGAAGACGGTGCTGCTCGGCGAACTCGCGCTGGACGGACGGGTGCGGCGAGTGCGCGGCATCCTGCCCGCCGTGCTCGCCGCGCGCAGGGCGGGCTGGTCGACCGTCGTGGTGCCCGCGGTGACCCTGGCGGAGGCCGGGCTCGTCGAGGGCATCGAGGTCTTCGGGGCGCGCAGTTTGCGCGCGGTGGTGGCCTGGTTGCGCGGGGAAGGCGCGCTCGACGAGCCGGACGGCGACCTGCCGGACACGGTGCGCCACGGCGGCGATCTGAGCGAGGTGGTGGGGCAGGAAGAAGCCCGCTGGGCTTTGGAGGTGGCCGCGGCGGGCGGGCACCACCTGCTGCTGACCGGGCCGCCCGGCATCGGCAAAACCATGCTGGCCCAACGTCTTCCTGGGCTGCTGCCACCACTCACGGAGACCGAGGCGCTGGAGGTCACCGCCATCCACTCCATGGCGGGCACACTCGCAGGCGATCACCCGTTGGTCACCGCGCCGCCGTTCGTCGCCCCGCACCACTCGACCTCGGTGACCGCGATGATCGGCGGCGGATCGGGGACCGCCAGGCCGGGCGCGGTCAGCCGAGCCCACCGCGGTGTTCTGTTCCTCGACGAATGTGCCGAGCTCGGCACGAAAGTGCTGGAAGCGATGCGAACGCCGTTGGAAGAAGGGGAAGTGCGCATCGCCCGGCGCGACGGTGTCGCGCGGTACCCGGCCCGCTTCCAGCTGGTGCTGGCGGCCAATCCGTGCCCATGTGCTCCGGCGCGCGACGTCGACTGCATCTGCGCGCCGCTGGCTCGCCGTCGCTATCTCGGCAAATTGTCCGGTCCGCTGATGGACCGGATCGACATCTGGGTGCGGATGCACGGGCAGTCCGGCGCGGCGTTCAGCACCGATGCGGCCGAGAGCAGCGAGGTGGTCCGCGGCCGGGTCGCCGTCGCACGGCGCGCTGCCGCCGCCCGGTGGCGCGAATACGGATGGCTCACCAACGCTGAGGTTCCCGGCCACATCCTGCGTCAACGATTCCGGTTGCCGCGCGAATCGCTCGCTCCGGTCGAGGCCGCGTTGCGCCTCGGTCGCATGTCCGCGCGGGGTGCCGACCGAGCCATCCGCGTCGCGTGGACCATATGCGATCTGCGCGGCGACGAGCTGCCCTCGGCGCAGGACGTACTGTCCGCGTTGAACTTCCGTCAGCGGGGTGCGCAATGAGTGCGACAGTGCCGCCCGAAGGCGCGGACGACCTGCCTGTGGCGGTCGATGTGCCTACCGCCGAGCGTGTGGCTGGGGTCGTGGATGTGCTTGCGTGCGCGAACGCAACTGCGGCCGACAGCGGGTGTGTGGTCGGCGATGTGTCCACCGCCGAGGACGGGCCTCGGGTTGCGGACGTGCTTGCGGGCGCGGACGTAGTTGCAGCCGATAGGGCGTGTGTGGCGGTCGATGTGCCTACCGCCGAGGATGTGGCTGGGGGCGCGGACGTGATTGCGGGCGCGAACGCAAGTGCAGCCGGCAGTGCGCCTGTGGCCGCCGATGCGCCCGCGGTGGTGGACATGCCTCGAAGCATTGATTTATCCGGCGTCGTGAATCTGCCAGCGATTGTCGGCGCCCCTGTGGTCTTCGGGGCAATGGCGGGGGCCCACATGCGCGCAGCCGCAGATGCGCCTGCAGTCGCCGAGGTGGTTGTTCCTGGTGTCGGACAGGCGCGTGAGGCCGTGGACGTGCCCGCGTCAATAGATCTGCCTGCCCGGGCGGGTTTGTCCGTGGTTGTAGACGTGGCTGGGAATGCGGAATGGCGCGAGGTGGATGTGCCTGCCGTTGTCGAGGTGCCCGCGATGGTGGCGGTCTCTGGAGTCGGGGACTCGAGTGCAGGCGCGGATCGCTCTGTGCTCGCGGAGGTGGCTGCTACGGCGAACGGAGTACCGGTTGTCGAGACGCCGGCAGCGGCGGGCGTTCCTGGGGTCGTAGATGCGCCTGCGGTGGTTGGTGTGCCCGTGAGCGGAGCGGGATCGTCGTCCGGTGAATGCGACGACCCGCGGCTCGCGTGGGTGTATCTGTCGCGCGTGGTGCAGGGGCCGTGTGCTCCGCTGTCGGCGCTCATCGAGTCGGTCGGGGTTGTCGAGGCGGCCCGTGCCGTGCGGGAGTGCGCGTTGCCCGAGCCGCTTCGCGGGCCCACGGCGCAGCGGCGCGACATCCACCTCGCGGCGCGGGATCTCGAGACCGTCGAGCGGATCGGCGGGCGCGTGGTGACGCCGGACGATCCGGAATGGCCCGCCTGGCGCATGCTCGGTCTCGCCCAGCTCGAGCCGGGCAAGGATCGCGACGGCGCGGTACCGCTGGTGTTGTGGGTACGTGGCCCGCGCTCGTTGCTGGAATCCAGTGAACGCGCGGTGGCGGTGGTCGGTGCGCGGTGCAGCACCGGCTACGGAAACCGGGTCACGGGGGAGATCGCGGGCGACCTCGCCGCGCAGGGGTGGACCATCGTGTCCGGAGCGGCGTTCGGTATCGACGGCATGGCGCACCGGGCAGCGCTGGCGGTGGAAGGCTCCACGATCGCCGTGCTGGCCTGCGGCATCGACCGGCCCTATCCGGTGCAGCACGAACGCCTGCTGGCCGATATAGCCGAATCAGGTTTGGTCGTCAGCGAATACCCGCCCGGCGTCACCGCACAGAAGCATCAGTTCCTGGCCCGGAACCGCTTGATCGCCGCTCTCGCCGACGGCGTGCTCGTCGTCGAGGCGGGCCTGCGCAGCGGCGCGCGCAACACCGTCAAATGGGCACGCCGCATGGGTCGTCCCGCCTTGGCCGTGCCGGGTCCGGTGACCTCGGCCGCTTCGGTGGGCTGTCACCGCATGATCCGCGACGGCGAAGCCCTGCTGGTGACCCGAGCCGAAGAAGTCGTCGACGAGGCCGGACCGTTGCGGCTGTCGATCCCCGCGACGGCAGCGGGCGGCAATCGGGAGGATCAGCTGACCGGAGACGACGCGCTGGTCTTCGCCGCGCTGCCGAGAATCGGCTCACGACTGCCACTGGAGGTCGCCCGGCAGTGCGGATTGTCGCTCCCGGTGGTCCGTGCGACTTTGTCCGCTCTCGAATTGGCGGGTCTGGTGTCCAGTGACGAAAGCGGTTGGCACCGAACGGTACGGGGTCGATGAGCGTGTTCGGCGCGGTCGCTTGCCATCCGGGCCACGGGTGGGGACGGTGGAGGCATGGAGGAACTGCCCGAAGATCTGGAAGCGCTGCTGACGGAGTACGGCAGGCATCTGCGGCTCGGGCGCAACCGCTCGGAGCACACGGTGCGCGCGTATCTGGGGGACGCGCGATCCTTGCTGGAGCATCTGTACGCGCGATCGGCGGATTCGGCGATTCGCGAACTGGACCTGATGTTGCTGCGTTCGTGGCTGGCCCGGCAAGCCGCCACGGGTGCGGCGCGCACGACCGTGGCCCGGCGGGCGTCATCGGCGCGCACGTTCACCGCGTGGCTCACCCGGACCGGCCGGCTGCCTGTCGATCCCGGACTGCGTTTGGGGTCGCCGAAGGCGCATCGCGTGCTGCCCGCCGTACTCGGGCGGCAACAGGCGCTCGGTGCCATGGACGCGGCGGAATCCGGTGCCGCGCAGCGCGATCCGATGGCGCTGCGCGATCGGGCGATCGTGGAGTTGCTGTACGCCACCGGTATCCGGGTCAGCGAGTTGTGCGGGCTGGACATCGAAGACGTGGACCGCGAGCGGCGCGTGGTGCGGGTGCTCGGCAAAGGCAACAAGGAGCGCTCGGCGCCGTTCGGCACGCCCGCCGACGAGGCGGTAGGCAACTGGCTGCGCTACGGACGCCCCGCTTTCGCCACCGCGGACTCGGGTCGAGCGCTGCTGCTCGGCCGCCGCGGCAGGCGCTTGGATCAGCGCCAGGCCAGAACCGTTGTGCACGAGGTGGTCTCGGCCATCCCCGGCGCACCGGACCTGGCGCCGCACGGTCTGCGGCACACCGCGGCGACCCACCTCCTCGAGGGCGGTGCCGACCTGCGCGTGGTCCAGGAACTCCTCGGACACGCAAGCATGGCCACCACTCAGCTCTACACCCACGTCTCCATCGACCGTCTCAAGAAGGTGCACGACCAGGCTCACCCCCGCGCCTGACCCGCTCGTGGGGCGGTGGCGGCGACGGGGCGTAGTGCGTGCACGTTGGTTTCGCCGATACCCAAGTGATCGGTCCGGGTGAGGGCCGAGCGAACGAGTGCATGCAGCTCACCTTCGGCGACGCGGCGTCCATCGGCTTCGGCCCTTTGGGGTCACGCGGAGACGGCGGCATCTTGAAGGCGACGACAAATAGCCCGGCTGTCGACGCCAATCACGGCGTCGGCAACCGGTCGGATGGCCGGGCACGCTGTCCTCCGGTACCGCCAGCGGGCGCGTACGTGCACAGTGAGCGGGGCCCATGCTTTGGCCTGTTGGAGCGCGTGCGGCCCGTGGCGTGCCGCTGGGCCTGCCGGGAGGGCGGTGGTCCGTGTGTTGGCCTGCTGGAGCATGTGAGAGTGTGGGCGGCCCCGTGGCGCGCCGCTGGGCCTGCTGGAGTGTGCGTGAAGGCGCGCGTTCGTGTGTTGGCCTGTGCTGGAGCGTGTGCGAGTGCTGGCGGGCCGTGCTGGCCATCCTGGAGTGTCTGGGGGCGGTGGTTCGTGTGGTTGGCCTGCTGGAGCGTGTGCGAGTGCTGGCGGCCCGTGCTAGCCATCCTGAAGTGTGCGTGGGGGCGGCGGTTCGTGTGTTGGCCTGTGCTGGAGCGTGTGCGAGTGCTGGCGGGCCGTGCTGGCCATCCTGGAGTGTCTGGGGCGGTGGTTTGTGTGGTTGGCCTGCTGGAGCGTGTGCGAGTGCTGGCGGCCCGTGCTGGCCATCCTGGAATGTGCGTGGGGGCGGTTCGTGCGTAAGCCTGCTGGAGTGTCTGGGGGCGGCGGTTCGTGTGTTGGCCTGCTGGAGTGTGTGAGGGGCGGCGGTCCGTGCTTTGCCCTGCCGAAGCGTGTGCGAGTGTGGGCGGCTAGTGCCCTTGGCTTGCTGGAGTGTGTGGGGGCGGCGGTTCGTGCGTGGGCCTGCTGGAGAGTGTGGGTGAGGGAGGCGTGGCCTGTGCGTTGGCCTACCGGAGTGTGGGCGGCCGGTGCTCTTGGCCTGCTGGACTGTGCGAGTGTGGGCGGGGCCAGTGCCTTAGCTTGCCTGCCTGCCGGCGCGTGTGCGTGGGAGGCCGTGTGGGCTTTATCGAGTGAGCCGCATCCATTTTGCTCGTCGCGCCCCTGCCGAACCCGCACCTTCGCAGTGCGGTCGCCGGTTCCGCCCAGGCGGCGCGCGCCGCCACTACGACACCCGGCATCGTCGCAGGCCGCGATCTCCCGGAAGGGAGTGAGTGGACAAGCGACAACATCCGACCCGTCACGGGCTGACGTAGTAATGCACCCGCGCCTCTTGTCCATCCGAGGTATGCCAACCGCCGAGCCCGCTGTACACCTGCCGCCAACCGTGCCGCTCGTACATCGCTATCGCCGCGCCACTGTCGGAGGCCACGGTGAGTACAGCACGGTGCCCCAGGCTCGCGGCCATGCGCGCAGTCGCGGTCAGCAACTGCGAACCCACTCCCACCCGGCGCGCGGCCGGGACGACATACAGCCGGATCACCGAGACGACAGTCTCCGCGCCGACCGATTCGCGCACGACCTCCGGCATTCCGCCGCCCGTGCCGAGTCCGGCGTGCCCGACCACCGCTCCGTCGTGTTCGGCGACAAGGGCCGCGAGGAGTTTGGGCGGCGACAGCCAGCCTGCCGGGTTCGCAGGCCACACGTCCGGATACCGATCGCTGTCGTGGACGTGCCGCAGTGCCGCGGCGCAGGCGTCGAGATCACCCTCGGTGCGCGGTCGAATGATGACGCTCATCTCGACCATTCTTACTGCCCCACGCTGGAGGCAGCATTATTCAGACCGGTCGGTTGGATTTCCGTTCATTGTCGTGCACTGCGGTCCGGTACCGCCTCGCTCGCGCAGCGAAGTAGTCGAATACGCATGTGATCGGCGTTGAGAAAGGGCACCCTTGAGGTAGCGAATCAGTGCCCGCAGTTCACGGCGTACTTCGAGTGGGAAGACGAGCGATGTCTACGTCCAGCGGACCGGAGGCCCTGCGTCGCGAACTGTACCCACTGGTGGGGCAGTCCGCGTGGCGACGCTCGGCCATCGCTTCCGCCTCGCCGCAGCCCGCCGCACCGGACGGGGCGCGGGAGATCTCCCTCGACGGCGGCGCGTCCAGGATGACGATCGGGCGCTCCGTCGCCGCCGACATCATCGTGACTTCCGACCCGACCGTGTCCCGGCTGCACGCCATTCTCGAGCGAGTGGGCGGATGCTGGACCATCGTCGACGACGGATTGTCCAAGAATGGGACATTCGTCAATGGCGAACGTGTGGGCGGTCGGCGGAAGCTCGGTTCCGGCGACATGATTCGCGTGGGTCGATCGGTATTCGTCTTGCGGGTCGACGAGTCCTTCGACGAGGAAATGACTCTCGCCCATTCACCATTGCCGACCCGAAACTCCCTTACCCCGGCCCAGTACGTGGTTCTCGAGGCTCTGTGTCACCCGTACGACGCGCGCGACGCGTACTCGTACCCCGCCTCCAACCGGCAGATCGCGGACAATTTGTGTCTGAGTCTGTCCACGGTGAAGACGCATATGCGGGCGCTGTTCCGGATATTCCAGGTCGAAGCCTTACCCCCGAACCAGAAAAGGCTGTTCCTGGTCGAACGCGCTATCGAATTCGGCATCATAACCGACCAGGAGAGGTAAGGCTCCGGCTGGGAACGAAATGAAATCCGATCAGATCGGCTGAAAACCGGACCCTGCCCCGCCGCGTGCATTCACGTCCGCGACGACCGCGGTGATGTCGGCGCCGAGTTCCGGTCCGAGACACGGCACCCCCAAGTAACCGTTGACCATGCCGACGAGTGTCGTTCCGACGACGAGCGGAGCGCCCGAATCTCCCTCGGCGACACATGTTTGGCTCCACGTCGAATTGCCGCCCGTCAACATATCGCCGTAGGCAGGCCCGCAGGTCCGGCCGGTCGTCCTGCCTTCCTTGCAGACGGTGTCCGGGAATCGAGCCGGTCCGCCCAGGCCGGTGATGGTGGTTCCGCCCACTTGGTTGACCGGCGTCACCTTCCCCGGATCGAATTCGATGACGGCGTAGTCCATGTCGTTGTTGGCGTAGACGATGGTGCCGAGGGTGCCGGCATCGCGATCGTTCTCCGAGACGATGGCGGCATTCGCCCCACCACAATGCCCCGCCGTGAACCCGACCAGCCGACCACCGGAGTCGCGTCCGATCGTGGTCAGAGTGCAGATGTTCTGACCGCCGACGACGATGCCGGAGCCGCCACCCAGCACGGATGGCGTCGCGGCCTGCGCGGTCCCAGGTGCTCCGAACGGCGCTGTCAGCGCGGCGAATGCCGCCGCAGCGCCCACGAGTTTCCTGAACTTGGTCATCCGGTAATTCAACCGCACTTGTCCGTGCGTCACCGTCGATTCCCAGATGTTCACGTGGCAGGGATACGGCTCGAAACGAATTTCTTCATCGGGACGGGAATCGATGGTCAGAAGTGATGCGCCTCGGGTCTACGCCCGAGGCGCACTCGTGTTCGACGAGCTTATGACGAAACGCGATCAGGCGGCGCAAATGGCCACGGCAACCGCATTGGCCACCGGCGGAAGCAGCAACAGAGGAGCGCAGAAAATGCCCAGCGGCCAAATCAGGCCCAGTGTCGCGGGCTCGACCTGAACAGGTACCGGATGGTCCGCCACTTGCACCGGTCCCGGTGCTACGTCCGGGGCTGCGGAAGCGAAACCTGACCCGAGGGCGATGATCGGTGCGAGCGCTACCGCCGCCGCCGTTACGCGCATTTTGTTCGTGATCATGATGTGTCTCCAGTGGTTGATTGCTTCACCAGCCCTCGTTTGTTGAAGGCCTCAGTGTGAACACACAACCAACTCTGCTCGGAGCAAGCGCAAGAGGCCATCAGCCTCCGGGTCGGAATCATTCATACCGGAGGAGGCGAGATGACATCGGAATCGCTATTCTGCGCGAACCGAATGTGGCCGTCGAATCAGGCGGCGGCGCGCCGGACGGTGATCTCACCTGCCCGGCGCGGCCCGCCGAAACGATCAGCCGTGCGCGACCGGAGCGGGATCCGGCTGCTCGGCCGGTTGCGGACGCCGGGCGCGCAGCAGCACCGCGCCGAGCGCGGCGGCGGCAATGCTGAATCCGGCGCTGATCCACGCGCCCGTGGACATCGCGGCGGTGAAGGCGTCCTTGGCGGGCTCGACGTAGCCGAGCTGGAAGGCGGCGCCGATGGATTCACGCGCCGTGTCGGGCGCGTCGGCGGGCATGTTCGAGGTGAACACACCGGCCAGCACGCTACCGAGGACGGCGATGCTGATCGCCATGCCGACTTGCTGGATCGTGTCGTTCATCGCGGAGCCGACACCGGCGTGCTCCAGCGGAATGGCGCTCATGATGGCCGCGTAGGCGGCCGGACCCGCCAAGCCGCCGCCCACACCCATCACCAGCATGCTGACCAGCACCCAGAGATATCCGCTCCCGAGCGCGAGGATGCCGAAGGCCACTCCCATGACGAGCAGGCCGGACACGACGAGTGTCTTGTTGCTCAGCGTCTTGCCGAGCGTCGCGCCGAGGCCGTTGCAGACCGCGGCGGCCACGGCGTACGGGAGCAACGCCAGTCCGGCCTTCATCGGGCCGTAGCCGAGTACGAACTGCAAGTACTGAGTGAGCATCAGCATGACCGCACCCATGCCGAAGACCATCAGCAACAGGGTGAAACAGGTGCCGGTGAAATCGCGGCTGCGGAACACCGCCAACGGCAGCATCGGATGTGCCGAACGGCTCTCCCAGATGACGAAGGCGGTCGCCGCGACAGCGGCCAGCGCGAGCACGCCGAAGTTCCATTCCCGTTCGATGATCACGTAGACCGTGGCGCTCAGCGCCACGACGGAAAGGACGACGCCGACGATGTCGACCGGTCGCTGCTCACCGGTGGTCTCCGGCATCAGCACGACGGCCGCGATGATCGCGAGCGCCGCCACCGGGATATTGAGCAGGAAGACCGATCCCCACCAGTAGTGCTGGAGCAGGAAGCCGCCCAGCGTGGGACCGGCGACGATGCCGACCATGGAGACCGTCGACCACGCCGCCATCGCCGTGCGCCGTTCGTCCTCGGCGAAGCTGGTCATCAGGATCGACAGCGTCGACGGCATCAACAGCGACCCACCGACGCCCATCGCGACGCGGGCGGCCACGACCTGCCACGGTTCGGTCGCCAGTACGGCGGCCAGCGAGGCCATCCCGAACACGGCGAGCCCGGTGATCAGCGCTCGTCGCCTGCCGAACCGGTCGGACAAGCTGCCCGCGGTGAGCAGGAGCCCGGCGAAGACCAGCACGTAGGCGTCCAGGATCCACTGGACATCCGACGGTGTCGCGCCCAGTTCCCGGATCAGCGAGGGGATGGCGAGATTCAGCACGGTGCTGTCGAGCATCAGCACCAGCAAGGACAGACAGAGGACCCCCAGGACCCACCAGCGCCGGGGGTCTCGCACAATGTTCGATTCCACTCGCACAGCGTACGAGAAACTCGAACAGTGTGCGAGCGATTATAAGATCGTGTTGTGACCAAGCAGTTCGCGTCGGTATGGACCAAGCAGCCGCGCCAGCCCAAATCGCCCGGGCTGCGCCGCGAGCAGATCATCGCGGCGGCCGTCGAGATTCTCGACGCCGAGGGGCTGGAGTCGCTGAGCATGCGCAAGCTCGGCGCGAAACTGGGTGCGGGGGCGACCAGTCTCTACTGGCACGTCTCCAACAAGGACGAGTTGCTGGAATTGGTGCTCGACGAGTTCTGGGGTCTGGTCCGGACCCCGGAGCCCGAGGAGGCGTCCTGGCGTGAACTGCTGAACACCTTCGCCTACAACTTGCGCGCGTCCATCAGGGAGCACCCATGGATGGCGTCGCTGGTCGGGCAACTGCCGAGCATCGGCCCCAACTCGCTGCGTCTGAGCGATCGGCTGCGCCGCGCGTTCGTCCGGGCGGGTTTTCATGGCGTGGACATCTATCTGGCGAGCGGCACGGTGATGTGTTTCGTCTTAGGCCAGGTGATTCCGGAGATCGCATGGGACAAGGTATCCGAGGGGATGGAGATCGACGCCGACGGCGTGCTGCGCGTGATGCAGGACGTGGCCGGCGACTATCCCGAGATGCTGGCGGACTATCGGGCGACCGTGCCGACCGACCAGGAGGCCGGGCGTGCGATGGCGTTCGACTTCGGCTTGCTCTGCGTCCTCGATGGCCTGGAAGCTCGCCTGCGCAACCTGCGGGAACCCGGGCAAGAGTCGCGGGCGGCAGGATCGCCCGGGGGTGACGCTGAACAAACATGAAACAGGTTATCGGTAGTTGAAACGGGCTGAAAATCGGGATTGTGCCGATAAATTGAAACGTGTTCTATAGACGTGATCCGGTACCGGATCACGCATGGCCACGCGGCGCGCCCGAGCGCCGATGCGCAGAAAGGCGTCTGACGTGAGCACGCACACCGTTCTCGGCCGAGAGGTGCGCATGCCGGTCCGCATCCGGCTCGCGCACGCGTTCATGGCCACCTATCTGGTGCCCGCTGAACGGGCGCAGCGCCTCATCGACTACTCCGGCTTGGGGATTCTCCGGCTCCCGGGCGGGCGGGCGATGTGCACGCTGGTCTTCGTCGACTACGTCGACGGCGATCTGGGTCCGTACAACGAGTTCGGCGTCTCGTTCATGGTGCGCCACCACACCGCGGGGGCGCCCTCCGGAATCGGCGACCTGCGGGCGCTGGTGACCGGGCAGGCCGGCGTGTTCATCCACAAGCTGCCGGTGGACGGCGAGTTCACTTTGGCCGCAGGGCGTGGCATCTGGGGCTTTCCGAAGGAACTCGCCGAATTCGTCGTCGATCACGACGGCCGGACGCGCAGCGGCGCGCTGCACCAGGACGGGCAGCTCATCGCCGATCTCACGGTGCGGCCGGGATTCGCGACCCCGAACGGTCGCGCCGCGGCGTCCTCGTTCGACGCCTACTCGCACATCGACGGCGTCACTCGCTGCACGCGCTGGGAGATGCGGCCTTCCGGCATGCGTGCGCGTTTCGGCGGGGCGGAGCTGACGCTGGGCGACCATGCGATCGCCGCGGAACTCCGGTCGCTCGGTCTGCCGCGGCGTGCGTCGATGTCGTCGTCCGTCTCGCGGCTGGCGATGACGTTCGAAGACGCGATCTCGATCTGACGTGCCTTCCGCATAACCACCCGGTCACGGGCGGGTGGGGTACGTGGACGGTCCGGCGCGGCTGCGGTTAGCCTGGCTTAGCGGATTGTTTGCCAGCGCTCTAAGTTATGGAGTGTGCCCGTGATCGTCGCCGACCGGACCTGCGTCGCTGATGGGCGCTGTGAACAGCGGATATCGCACGATTTCGGGTGGCTTGCGCAAGTGATTTCCGGTACCGGATACGCGCCGAAACTCTGGTTGCTGAGTTATTCAGAAACGTTCGGGTCTTCGGCCGGCCGACCGGACCGCTCGATGGTCAGTGTGCTCGCCCGGACAAGATTCTCAGGACACGTGACGGAGTCGGTCGCGTTCCCGCCGCCGGTGATGGTGCGCCGCGAGCTGCCCCGATCCCCACTAGCGTGGTGTGTCGTGACCACCGTGCAGTCCGGCGTCCTCCTGCGCATCGGAACACCGCCTGGCGCAACGACATGCAGACCCGCGGGGCGCGAGCGGGTCGCCCTCGCGAGGCGCAGGTGGGCGGACGCCCGATGTCGTTCGACCCGAACCGAGGCGGCGTGACGCTCCCGAACCCGAACCCCGGAGCCGAAGGGGAAGAGGGTGAGGAGGAGCTCGACTACCGCTTCACGCTCGCCAACGAGCGCACCTTCCTGGCTTGGATGCGGACCTCGCTCGGACTGCTGGCCGGTGGCGTCGCGGTGCACACACTGGTTCAGTCGTTCCGGATCGCGGGATTGCGGCGCGCGATCGCGCTCAGCTGCCTGGTCTTGGCGGCGGTCGTCGCGATCGGCGCGTACGGGCACTGGCGGCGCATCGGCGTGGCCATGCGGCGCGGCGATCCGCTGCCGGAGACGGTGCTGGTGCCGATCCTGTCGGCGGGCATCGCGATCGTCTCGGTACTGGCGGCGGTGGCGGTGCTGCTGCGGTGAGCGCGCCACATCTATCCGCCGAACGCACCGCACTGGCGTGGCGGCGCACCGCCGTGTCGGCGATGGTCGTCGGCACGCTGTTCCTGCATCAGGCTCTCGGCAGCGGATGGCGTGCGGCCGCGGTCGCGCCCATCGGAGCCGCGATCGCGATGGCGGCGCTGACGGGGGCTTGTTATCTGCGCAACCGCGGTCTTCGCCGGGGCCGCTACGCCCACGGTGGTCGCGTCATCGCCGCGACGGCCGCGGCCGTGGTCGTGGTCGCGCTGGCCGCCGCGGCGGCCGGTTCTCTCGAACCGCTGCCTTGATCGGGTAGCGGCCCAGCAAAGTTGGCCGAGACGACAGGAGGACGACAATGTGCACAGCGAGCGAGCCGAGCGGCTTCATCGTCGCGGAGCACGAGCGTGCGATCGCCGCGCTGCCATTCGCCGACAGGACCGACCTGGCCGACGCCGATCGCGGCTTCGTGGCCGCGCTGGAACCCGGGGTGGTCACCTCCGAAGACGGAACCGTCGTCTGGGACAACGACTCCTACTCGTTCCTGCGCGAACCCTGCCCGCCCTCGGTCCATCCGAGCCTGTGGCGGCAGTCCGGCCTCGCGGTGCGACAGGGGTTGTACGAGGTGTGCGCGGGCATCTATCAGATCCGTGGTTTCGACATATCCAATATGACGCTGGTCGAAGGCGAGACCGGAGTCCTCGTGATCGATCCGCTGATCTCGGTCGAGACCGCCGCGGCCGGTCTCGCGCTCTACCGCGCGCATCGTGGCGACCGCCCGGTGACCGGTCTGATCTACACGCATTCGCACGCCGACCATTTCGGCGGAGCCTGCGGCGTCATCACCGCCGAGGAGGTCGAGACGGGACGCTGCCCGGTACTGGCGCCTGCCGGATTCCTGGAACACGCGGTGGCGGAGAACATCTACGCGGGCACGGCGATGGCGCGCCGTGCGGGGTACATGTACGGCGCCGTGCTGCCGCGCGGTCCGCTGGGCGCGGTGGGCTCCGGGCTGGGCCAGACCACGTCGGTCGGCACGGTCACGCTGATCCCCCCGACCGTCGACATCACCGCCACCGGGGAAGAGAAGACGATCGACGGCATACGGATGGTCTTCCAGCTCACGCCCGGCACCGAAGCGCCCGCGGAGATGAATTTCCACTTCCCCGACCGTCGCGCGCTGTGCATGGCGGAGAACGCGACCCACACCCTGCACAACGTGCTCACGTTGCGCGGCGCGCTGGTGCGTGACGCGCATGTCTGGGCGAAATACCTGACCGAGGCGATCAACCTGTTCGCCCGTGACTCCGACGTCGTCTTCGCCTCGCACCATTGGCCGACCTGGGGCACCGACCGCCTGGTGGAGTTCCTCTCCCTGCAACGGGATCTGTACGGGTATCTGCACGACCAGACCGTCCGCCTGCTGAACCAGGGCTACGTCGGCGCGGAGATCGCCGAGCTGGTCGCCCTCCCGCCCGCCATCGAGGAGGCCTGGCACGCGCGCGGGTACTACGGCTCGGTCAGTCACAACGTGAAGGCTGTCTATCAGCGCTACATGGGGTGGTTCGACGGCAACCCCGCACATCTGTGGGAGCATCCGCCGGTCGAATCCGCCCGGCGGCACGTGGAATTCATGGGCGGTGCGGAAGAAGTGCTCCGCAAAGCGCGGGCCTCCTACGACGCCGGGGACTACCGCTGGGTGGCGCAGGTGGTCAACTATGTCATCTTCGCCGATCCGGACAACGACGCCGCGAAAGAATTGCAGGCCAGCACGTTCGAGCAACTGGGCTACGGCGCGGAGAACGCCACGTGGCGCAACTTCTATCTCAGCGGCGCCTACGAACTGCGCTACGGCTCGTTCGGCACGCCCACCAAGACGGAATCGGCCACCATGGCGGCGGCGCTGTCCGTCGACCAGATCTTCGACGCGCTGGCGTTGCGCGTCGACGGCCCGAAGGCGTGGAACCATCGGCTGGTGACGGACTGGATCCTCACCGACCAGGACCGCACCCATCGGCTCGAGTTGCGCAACGGCCGCCTCACCCACTTCGACGTCGCCCCGGGCATGTCCCTGCCGGAAGCCGATGCCACCTTCACGCTGGCCAAGGCAACACTGATCCGCGTGTTGCTGGCCGGCGACGACTTCGGCGTCGCGGCGGCCGCCGGCGACATCGTCATCGAGGGAGACGTCACCAAGCTCGCCGAACTGGTCGACATCTTCGACGCCCCGGACCCCGATTTCGCGATCGTCACACCATAGTTCGCGCTTCGCTCATCTCGCCTCGCGGCCGAAGAAATATCCGACCACGATCCCGGCGAGGCCCGACACCGGCGCCAGGTATTGCGTCAGTTCCTGTGCGGGCAGACCTTTGACGATGCCGAACATGACTCCGGCCACCGTGCCCGCCACCAGCGCGGCGGCGAGTCCTGCGCGGTAGCGCGCCTCCAGGATCTTGTTCTTCGCCTCCGCCTCTTCTTTGATCAGCTCGGTGCGGCGCGACTCCGCCTGCAGTTCATGGTCGCGCCGAGCTCGGTCGACGGCCTCGGTGTCGGCATAGGCCGATGCTTGGTATTCGCGCTTCGCCGTGATGTAGGTCATCATCTGGTCGAACGAAAGGGACTCGACGCCCATCAGTCGAGAAGATTCGATGATCTCCTGGATCTCGGCACGGCTGTCGAGTGCCTCGCCGTAAATGGGCGAGGCCGGATCGCTGTCCACAGGGAAATTCACAGGACCCTCGGCCATTTCGGGTTCGCCGGTCACCGGAACAGTATCGCCCCGTCGTCGCTGCCCTGCTGGTTGATCAAAAGTTCTGATACAAAGCACTTTTCGGTTGTTCCGAACGTACGGCCGTTCCGTCATCGTTCAATCGGACGTCGGCAATGTCGCGAGGTATCGGCCCGCAACGAAGCGCTGGGTCAGCCGCATCACGGGTCCGCCGAGCCGGGTGTACCAGGTGGCTGGGCGGGAGAACGCGACGATCAGCCCGTACACCATGTCGTCGGCGGAGTCGTACTCGACCGCGAACAATTCTTCACCGGAGGCCGGGTGCCCGGGCAGGGTGCCGTAGGCGAAACCCCGCCGGTCGGGTTCGTCGAGGACGTACACCACCCGGCACGGAGCGGTGATCCCGAACGGCCCGACTCCGAGCCGCACGGTGACGGCGGTGCCGGGTTCGGCCGTCGGAGTATCGGCGGATCGGAAGATCCCGGTGCCCTTCTGCACGCGGTAGGCCAGAATCTGCGCCCCCGCCTGCTCGAACAGCGCGCGTCCCCGGCCGATGCGCCGCCGCAGCCGTAACCCGTGATAGCCCTCCGGCGCCACACCCCGGGTCGCGCCGAGTTCGGAGTACGTGAACGGCTCCAGTCCATCCGCCATGTCCTGATCTTCGCCCCACGGCCTACGGTCTCGCCACCTTCTGCCGCAGACACGCCGGTCCGGGGGCGCCGAGGCCGCCGACCGATGCGCTGCGACGCGGCGGATCGTCCGACGCTGGAACCAGGACGCACCGGCTTGAGCCGCAGGGGAGTGAGATGCAGAAGCCCGAGGGGGTCCAGATACTCACGGTTGCGGTGGAGACCGCCCTCGACGCGGGCTCCCCAGTGCAGACACACCGCCACGCATCCCAGGTGCCCCGACTCCAGCGTGCCGATCCGGGTACCTCGTCCGACCCGCCTTCCCACGGGGACTTCGGCGCGAACGGGCTCGTATGTCGTGCGCAGCCCGCCGGAGTGGTCGATGGAAACGACCGGCTTGTCGGCCACCGTTCCGGCGAAAATGACGATCCCCTCTCCCGCCGCGAGCACAGCTTGCCCCTCGGCGCCTGCCAGATCGACCCCCCGATGCCCCGGTAGCCAGTTCTGCGCGGGTTTGTCGAAGTGCCGAACCACCGCGGGGCGCGGCTGCAGGGGCCAGTCGAATCGCCCTTCGGGTCGGGCTGTCGCGGTCGGCGCCGCCGCGACGATTGCGGCGATGCCGAGAGCCAGCGCCGAAGAAGACCGCCGCCGCATCGCATTCGACCTGGTCATTCGCGCCGCGCCGGGAGGGCCGACTACCGCCCGCAGAGGGGTGCGGGCGGTGCGCACAGGTCGCTACCGGGGGCGGAACTCGTCTCATGCCGGTCGTCCTTACCGCCTCCGAGTCCGGCTTGCCGGAAGGGCAGCGGCGCGCGACGCGGCAGGCCGGACAGAGACGGCAGGCAGACGGAGCCCGTGCAGGCCCCGAGCCCGGGTTTCGCGGCAGGCGTCTCGGCCCCGACCGGCGGCGCGGTCACTATGCCGAGCGCGAAGAACAGCGGAAGAAGAAGGGTTGTCGCGGTGGAGATCGGTTTCATGGCTCAACCCTTCCGCGGTTCCGGCGTCGCCGAGGGCTCGATCCGTGGAATGGGGATAACCCGCTCGACTGTGGAAAGCCGCCGTTCCGCCTGGTCGGAGGCTTCGGATCGGACCGATTTAGATCTGGTGCCCCGAGGTCGTAAACTGATCGAGCGGTCTGTGCGTGCATGGACCGACTTCGCGCGCCACCGTGCTTGTTCATAGCGGCGCTGTTCGAATCGAGCTCGAGACAAATTGGGTTCGCGGCAGCGTGTTCGGAACAGGGAATCGCCGGCTGGTCCCCACCTTCGTGGTCGGGTCCGACGATTCGGTGGCGCCAGGGCAGCGGATCGCCGATTCGCTGCGTCAACCGGCAAACGAAAGAGAGATACGGGAGCTATGGCTGTCGTAACCATGAAGCAGCTGCTCGACAGCGGCGCACACTTCGGACACCAGACCCGGCGCTGGAACCCGAAGATGAAGCGGTTCATCTTCACCGACCGCAACGGCATCTACATCATCGACCTGCAGCAGACGCTGACCTACATCGACAAGGCCTACGAGTTCGTCAAGGAGACCGTCGCCCACGGTGGCACCGTCCTCTTCGTCGGCACCAAGAAGCAGGCCCAGGAGTCGATCGCGGCCGAGGCGACTCGCGTCGGGATGCCCTACGTCAACCAGCGCTGGCTGGGCGGCATGCTCACCAACTTCTCCACCGTGCACAAGCGTCTGCAGCGCCTCAAGGAGCTCGAGGCCATGGAGCAGACCGGTGGCTTCGAGGGTCGCACCAAGAAGGAAATCCTCATGCTGACGCGTGAGATGAACAAGCTGGAGCGCACCCTCGGCGGTATCCGCGACATGCAGAAGGTGCCCTCGGCCATCTGGGTCGTCGACACCAACAAGGAGCACATCGCCGTCGGTGAGGCGCGCAAGCTGAACATCCCGGTCATCGCGATCCTGGACACCAACTGCGACCCCGACCTGGTCGACTACCCGATCCCGGGCAACGACGACGCGATCCGCTCCGCCGCACTGCTGACCAAGGTCGTCGCCTCCGCGGTGGCCGAGGGCGTGCAGGCGCGCGCCGGTCTGTCCTCGGGCGACGAGAAGCCGGAGGCGGGCGCGGGCGAGCCGCTGGCCGAGTGGGAGCAGGAGCTGCTCGCGCAGGCCGCCCCCGGCGCCGAGGCCGCAGAGACCTCCGCCGAGGCCTGAGCGGACTCGTAACCAGCTGTTTCGGCGGCGATCACGAGCCAGTGCCATCGTGATCGCCGCTGTCAACATCCACACTTCTCCAAAGGAGGCTCGCCGAGAATGGCGAACTACACCGCTGCCGACGTGAAGCGGCTCCGGGAGCTGACCGGCTCCGGCATGATGGATTGTAAGAACGCGCTGGCCGAGACCGACGGTGACTTCGACAAGGCCGTCGAGCTGCTGCGCATCAAGGGCGCGAAGGACGTCGGCAAGCGTGCCGAGCGCACCACCGCCGAAGGCCTGGTCGCCGCCAAGGACGGCGTCATGGTCGAGATCAACTCCGAGACCGACTTCGTCGCGAAGAACGCGGAGTTCCAGCAGCTGGCCGAGCAGGTCGTCGCCGCGGCGGCGTCCGCCAAGCCGGGCGACCTGGACACGCTGAAGGCTCTTGACCTGGGCGGCAAGACCGTCGACGAGGCTGTGCAGGCGCTCGCCGCGAAGATCGGCGAGAAGCTCGAGCTGCGCCGCGTCATCTCGCTGAACGGCCCGGTCGCCACCTACCTGCACAAGCGTGCCTCCGATCTGCCGCCCGCCGTCGGCGTGCTGGTCGAGTACACCGGTGAGGGCGACGCCGCGGCCGAGGCCGCTCGCGCCGCCGCCATGCAGGTCGCCGCGCTCAAGGCCAAGTACGTGACCCGCGACGAGGTTCCCGCCGACCTCGTGGAGAACGAGCGCCGCATCGCCGAGCAGACCGCTCGCGAGGAGGGCAAGCCTGAGGCCGCGCTGCCGAAGATCACCGAGGGCCGGGTCAACGGCTTCTTCAAGGACGTCGTGCTGCTCGAGCAGCCGTCGGTCACCGATTCGAAGAAGACCGTCAAGGCTCTGCTGGACGAGGCCGGTGTCACCGTCACCCGCTTCGCCCGCTTCGAGGTCGGCGCGAACTGAGTTTCGCCGCACCTTCAGCGTGCAGGCCCCCCGCCGACCGAACGAACGCCGGTTGACGGGGGGCCTTCTGCTGCCGCTCCAACCGAATAAGGCAGGATAGATGCCGCTCTGCCTTGCTCTACGTCACAGGCGCCTGCCGTGAGCAACGAATCGCCGGAAGAACGACAATCCCTCGCCGAAGGAGACTGGAGACCCATGACGGACCCGGGGACCGATCGCCCAGGATATCGCCGGGTACTGCTGAAACTCGGCGGAGAGATGTTCGGCGGCGGGAAGGTCGGACTCGACCCGGACGTGGTGCAGACGGTGGCCGAGCAGATCGCCGAGGTGGTCGCCACCGGCGTCCAGGTGGCCGTGGTGATCGGCGGCGGGAACTTCTTCCGCGGCGCCGAACTCGAGGAGCGCGGCATGGAACGCGCGCGCTCGGACTACATGGGCATGCTCGGCACGGTGATGAACAGCCTTGCGCTGCAAGACTTTCTGCAGCAGCAAGGCGTGGACACCCGGGTGCAGACCGCGATCACCATGGGCCAGGTCGCCGAGCCCTACCTCCCGCTGCGCGCCAAGCGGCATCTGGAGAAGGGCCGCGTGGTCATCTTCGGAGCGGGCATGGGCATGCCGTACTTCTCCACCGACACCACCGCCGCGCAGCGCGCGCTGGAGATCGGCGCGGACGTGGTCTTGATGGCCAAGGCGGTCGATGGAGTGTTCACCGCCGACCCGCGCGTCGACGAGACCGCGACCATGTACACCGAGATCACCCACAAAGAGGTCATCGAGCGCGACCTCAAGGTCGCGGACGCGACCGCCTTCAGCTTGTGCATGGACAACCAGATGCCGATTCTGGTGTTCAATTTGTTGACCAAGGGCAATATCGCCCGCGCGGTCGCCGGTGAGAAGATCGGCACACTGGTTCGGTCCTGATACCCGCCGACCGCGGATCATGACATGACGACGCTGTGGAGGAAACGGTCGTGATTGAAGAAGCGCTCTTCGACGCCGAGGAGAAGATGGAGAAGGCCGTCTCGGTGGCGAAGGACGATCTCGGAACCATTCGCACCGGTCGCGCGAATCCGGGCATGTTCTCTCGGGTCGTGGTCGACTACTACGGATCGCCGACCCCGATCACCCAGATGTCCAGCATCACGGTGCCGGAGCCGCGCATGGTCGTGATCAAGCCCTACGAGGCGGCCCAGCTCGGGCCGATCGAGACCGCGATCCGCAATTCGGATCTCGGCGTCAACCCCACCAACAACGGGGACATCATCCGCATCTCGGTGCCGCAGCTGACCGAGGAGCGCCGCCGTGAGCTCGCCAAGCAGGCGAGAGGCAAGGGCGAGGACGCCAAGGTCGCCATTCGCAATGTCCGTCGCAAGGCGATGGACGAACTGGGCCGCATCCAGAAAGATGGCGAGGCGGGCGAGGACGAGGTCGGGCGTGCCGAGAAGGAGCTCGACAAGACCACCGCCAAGTATGTCGGCCAGATCGATGAACTGGTCAAGCACAAGGAAGCCGAACTGCTCGAGGTCTGACGCGGATCGGTCGGCAGGCGTGACCGGGCCCGGAGGAGGCCCAAGTCACCGCGAGTGCCGCCCGTGACAGCGCCGAGGCCCGCCCGGGCGGGGGACGAACGGAACGACGAGTTGAGCGACGGGACAATCGTGGCCGAGAACGCCGCCGCGACCGGTGCGGCAGAGGAGCCGCCGGTGAACGGAACAGCCGATGCGATGCGACAGCACGCGCACGATGCTGGTGCTTCCGGTTATGAACGGTTAGGCGGTCCCGCGAATCCCGCTGCGGCGCACACCGCTCCCGCCTCGAGTGGTTCGCGGGCGGGTCGCAATCTGCCCGCCGCGCTGGCCGTCGGCTTCGGCCTCGGCCTCTCGCTGATCGCGATCCTGCTGTTCGTGCCGAAGGTGTTCATCGGCGTCGCGGCGGCCGGGGTCGGCGTGGCCACCTGGGAGGTCGCCAAGCGCCTGCGCGAGGCCGATGTGCTCGTCCCGCGGATTCCACTGATCGTGGGCGGCCAAGCGGTGTTCTGGCTGGGCTGGCCGTACGGCGCCAGCGGTGTCGCGGGCGCGTTCGCCGCGACCACGCTGATCTGCATGGCGTGGCGGCTGTTCGACCACGGCTTACGGACAGCTCCACGAAACTTCTTGCGCGACACCGCTATCACGGTGTTCACGCTGGCCTGGATTCCGCTGCTCGCCTCGTTCGCCACCCTGCTGCTGCTCGAGCCGGACGGCAATCTGCGGGTGCTGACCTTCATGATCCTGGTGGTCTGCTCCGACGTCGGCGGTTATGTCGCGGGCGTGCTGTTCGGTAAGCATCCGATGGTGCCCTCGATCAGCCCGAAGAAGTCGTGGGAGGGTTTCGGCGGCTCCCTGGTGTTCAGCGTGATCGGCGGTCTGCTCACGGTGACGCTCCTGTTGGATGCCAACTCGATGATCGGCGTCGTCCTCGGCGTCGGCCTGGTGCTGGTGGCCACTTGCGGCGACCTGATCGAATCGCAGATCAAGCGCGAACTCGGCATCAAGGACATGGGCACGCTGCTGCCGGGCCACGGCGGCATCATGGACCGCCTCGACTCCATGCTCCCCTCGGCGTTCGTCTCCTGGCTGGTGCTGTCCACGCTGCTGTGATCCGGCGCGTCAGACCTTCTTGGCCGCGCGGCGCAGCTGCAGGATGCGCACGCCGCCCACCGAGGCCATGACGAGCGCGCCGCCGATCATCGACAGCAGCACGGTGACGCCGAGTGGCAGCGAGAAGTCCCAGAAGAAGAAGTGCACTTGGACCTGCTCTAGGTTCTGCACGATGAAGATCAGCAACAGGACCAGGATCAAGACGCCTGCGACGAGTCCGGTCCAGGCGTAACCGGTGCGCGAGGCAAGAGACTTCTTGACCGGGACGGCGGGCGGAACGACCGGCGGGGCGCCCGGCGGCGTCGTGCGCTGACGCTGTGACAGGTCCGGATCCGGTTCCGGCGGGTGTTCGGCATGCGTGGACATATCTCGATCATGGCCGACGGCTATCACGCCCGCACGCATTTCCTCGGGACGAACCGAGCATGTCGAGACGTGCGTATGTGGTCGAGTGCGGGGGTGTCTGCCTCGGATGGGAGAATGGAACGATTATGACCCTCTCCCTGCCCCTGGTTTTCGACGCTCCGCGCCGTGGCATGCCGCCGCGTCATCTCGCCGACCTCGACGCCGATGGCAGGCGCGCGGCCATCGAGGAACTCGGCCTGCCGAAGTTCCGTGCCGATCAGATCGCCCGGCAGTACTACGCGCGATTGCAGGCCGATCCGGCGCGGATGACGGATCTGCCCGCCGCGGTCCGGGAGAAGATCGGCGCGGCACTGTTCCCGCCGCTGCTCGACGTGGTCAAGCATGTCGCGTGTGACGAGGGGGAGACTCGCAAAACGCTCTGGCGTGCGGGAGACGGCACGCTGCTGGAAAGCGTGCTCATGCGCTACCCCGATCGCGCGACCCTGTGCATCTCCAGCCAGGCCGGTTGCGGCATGGCGTGCCCGTTCTGTGCCACCGGCCAAGGTGGGCTGAACCGCAACCTGTCCACCGCGGAGATCGTCGACCAGGTGCGTGCCGCGGCCGCCGCGCTGCGGGACGGGGAAGTGGCCGGTGGGCCGGGCAGACTGTCCAACATCGTCTTCATGGGCATGGGGGAGCCGCTGGCGAACTACAAGCGGGTGGTCGCCGCGGTCCGCCGGATCACCTCGCCCGCGCCGGACGGACTCGGCATCTCCCAGCGCAATGTCGTGGTCTCGACCGTGGGGCTGGCTCCGGCCATCCGCAAACTGGCCGACGAGGGATTGTCGGTGACGCTCGCGGTCTCGCTGCACACTCCCGACGACGAACTGCGCGACACCCTGGTTCCGGTGAACAACCGCTGGCCGGTCGCCGAGGTGCTCGACGCGGCCCGCTACTACGCCGACAAGACCGGCCGCCGCGTCTCGGTCGAATACGCGCTCATCCGGGACATCAACGACCATCCGTGGCGCGCGGACATGCTGGGCGAGAAGCTGCACAAGGCGCTCGGCTCCCGGGTCCACGTCAACGTCATCCCGCTCAACCCGACTCCGGGCTCCAAGTGGGATGCCAGCCCCAAGCCGGTCGAGCAGGAATTCGTCCGCCGTGTCAACGCCAAGGGCGTGCCCTGCACGGTCCGCGACACCCGCGGCCAAGAGATCGCCGCCGCCTGCGGGCAGTTGGCCGCGGAGAACTGAAATACTCGGCCGCGCATGATGGGTGGCGGCATAGCCTCGCGCCGCCCATTGCAGGGCCAGCGTTTCCCCGACGGAAGCGTTAGCCGCGGTTCTTCGCCGGACGGTTGGTGGCGGCGCGACGTTCGGCTTCCTTCGTCTTGATGCGCTCGTTCTCCGCGCGGACCGCGGCGTAGTTCTCCCGCTCGCGCACGAGCCACTCCGGCGGGTCGGCGAGCAGGGCGTCGATCTCCTCGACCGTGAGATGGTCGGAGACCCCGGCGCGGGTCAAGCCGGTGTTGGAGACGCCGAGTTTGCGTGCCACCACATCGCGCGGAAACGGGCCGGTGCGGCGCAGTTCGGTGAGCCATTCGGGGGGATCGGCGCGCAGCGCGTCGAGCTGGGTGCGCGAGATCGGCGCGTTGCGGAACTCCTCGGGTGCGGCCGGAAGGTAGATGCCGAGCTTATTCGCCGCCGTCAACGGCTTCATCATCTGCGGTTTCTTGTCCGGGCTCACCGACCCAGCTTACTGGGCGGCCCTGCGGGACCCGACCGCGCGGTGGCATACGCTTCCACGAATGAGCCCGTTGGAGTCGATCGATGTCGTGCGCCTGCGCTGGTTCGTCGCGGTCGCGCTGGAGTTGCACTTCGCGCGCGCGGCGAAGTCGCTGCACATCTCGCGGCAGAAGCTCAGCCATACCGTCATCGACTTGGAAAACGAACTCGGCACAAAGCTTTTCGTGCCCGGCGCGCAACCGACCCAGCTCACCGACGACGGCCGCGAATTGCTGGAGCGGGCCCGCGAGATCATCGCGCGCGCCGAGTCGGCGGCGCAGCGGCACGATCCGGAGGCATCGGCCGCCCTGCGCGTGGGTTTCGTGCCGGGCGTCACGGTGTCCAAATGGACCCGGATCTGGGCCGAGCGGTTCCCGGACATCCCGCTCGAGGTGAGCGCGCTGGCGCAGGCGGATCAGGAGGCGGCGCTACGTGCGGGGAGCGTGGACATGTGCTTCGTCCGGCTGCCGATCGACCGCGAAGGCATGAGCGCGATCCCGCTCTACCGTGAGGTCCCGGTCGTGGTGGTGCAGAAGGAACACCCGCTGTCGGTGTTCGACGAGGTGCGCATGGCCGACCTGGCCGACGAGCGTCTCCAGGACACTTCGGACGTCGATGCGATCGGCGGCGCTCTGGAGCTGGTCGCGGCGGCCGGCGGCGCGGCGATCGTGCCGCACTCGCTCGCTCGCCTGCATCATCGCCGCGACCTCGTCTACCGTCCGATGCTCGACGTTCCCGACACGGAGGTCGCGCTGGCCTGGCCCGCCGGCCGCACCACGGATCTGGTCGAGGAGTTCGTCGGCGTCGTCCGTGGCCGTTCCGAGCGCAGTTCCCGCAGCCAGGCCCGAGCCGACAAGGACGAGTCGCGGAAGAAGCCCCCGGCCAAGAAGGTGGTCGGTCGTTCGGCCCCGGCCAAGCAGAAACCTGCCCGACGCCGCGGACGCTAGCGATCCGTCCGGCGACGGCGCGAACCCGGCCCGGGTCCGCGCCGCCGACGATCAGCTCTTGCAGACTCGGTTCAGCTCGTCCGTCGCGGCGTCCATGCTCGTGACCTTGTCGTCGGTCAGAGCGCGGGCGTAGGCGGCGATGGCTTCCTTCTCGGCGCCGTCGGCCTGGATGGCCGAGAGCTTGGCGGCGAGGGACTGCTGCACGGTCGGGTCCAGGTTCCCGCCCGACTCGTCGATGGCGGCGTTGATCGCGTCGACGGCCGCGCCGCACGCCGGTGACTGGGCATACGCGGGCGCGGCGGGCGACAACAGCAGCGAGCCGAACGCACTCGCGGCGAGCAGGGCGGCCGAACAGATCTTGATCATTGCGTCCTAAGTAGTCGTGCGAACAGAAACCGAGGTCCGCGACCCGGCTGGGACGCGGACCTCGGACGCACACGGTACCGGGCCGCAGCCCGCGATACAGGACGAATGAAATTGTGCGAGAGGACTTTTCGGCTAGCGAGGCTTGCGCTGGAGCACCGAGTCGCGGATCAGGATGCCCGCGATCAGGACGGCGAAGCCGACGAGGAAGATGTCCTCGATCTTGCCCTTGTGGTTGCCGACCAGCATGGCCAGCAGGATCAGCGCGACGATCCAGCCCGCGATACGGAAGGTACGACGCGATTCGCCGCTCCAGCCCCAAGCGGCGGAGGGAACTTCGGCGGGATCCACGCGAGTGACGACGCGCTCGGTTTCGACGTGTTCGAGTTCCGTGGCGGCCACGATCGCTCCTTAACTGTTACTTGTACCGATATTCCGGTACGCACTCGATGAGCTGCTGCCGCATATCGTGACATACGACGGTGCGTCGTTGTAAGTCGGCCCGCGCCGGTCGAACACGTTCCCCAGGTAGGACACAATGAAGGCGTGTCCGACATCGTGAGAGTCCTGCTGCTGGGCAGCACCGGATCCATTGGCACCCAAGCGCTCGAGGTGATCGCCGCCAATCCCGACCGCTTCGAGGTGGTCGGACTCGCCGCGCGCGGCGGCAACACCGAGCTGCTCGCCGCCCAGATGGCCGCCACGGGCACACGCAATGTGGCCGTGGCCGATCCGGCCGCGGCCCAGCGGCTGGACCTGCGGCTGGGCGGCCCGGGTGCGGTGACCGAACTGGTGCGCCGCACCGAGGCGGATGTCGTGCTGAACGCTCTGGTCGGCTCGCTCGGGCTGGAGCCGACCCTGGCCACCCTCCAGTCCGGTACGCGCCTGGCGCTGGCCAACAAGGAATCGCTGGTCGCGGGCGGCTCCCTGGTCACCCGCGCCGCCGTCCCCGGACAGATCGTCCCGGTCGACTCGGAGCACTCCGCGCTGGCACAGTGCCTGCGCGGCGGTCGCGCCGACGAGGTCGACCGGCTGGTGCTGACCGCCTCCGGCGGCCCGTTCCGCGGCTGGACCGCCGAGATGCTGGAGTCGGTCGAGCCCGCCGAGGCCAAAGCGCATCCCACCTGGTCGATGGGTTTGATGAACACCCTGAACTCGGCCTCGCTGGTGAACAAGGGACTCGAGCTGATCGAGACGCACCTGCTGTTCGGCGTGCCCTACGACCGCATCGACGTCACCGTGCACCCGCAGTCGATAGTGCACTCGATGGTCACCTTCACCGACGGCTCCACGCTCGCCCAGGCCAGCCCGCCGGACATGAAGCTGCCCATCGCGCTGGCGCTCGGCTGGCCGGACCGGGTGCCCGGCGCGGCCGCGGCCTGCGATTTCGGCACCGCGTCCACTTGGACGTTCGAACCGGTCGACAACGACGTCTTCCCCGCGGTCGAGCTGGCCCGCGCGGCCGGCGAGGCCGGCGGCAGTGTCACCGCGGTCTACAACGCCGCCAACGAGGTCGCGGTGCAGGCATTCCTGGACGGCGCCATCCGTTTCCCGCAGATCGTCGGCACGGTGGCCGCCGCGGTGGAGGCGGCCCAGCAGTGGCGCGCGGAGCCGGAATCGCTCGACGAAGTCCTCGCCGCGGACACCTGGGCGCGGGAGTTCGCCGCCGCCCGGGTACGCGGCTGACGCCCTTCGGCGCCGGATCGGACGCGCGAAGCGACGGCGTCCTGGCACACTGAACACACAGGACAGAGCTTTGTCCCGTTAGGCGTACCTCCGCCTTCGCTCCGGCCATGCGCGAGTTGAAGACGGACTACGTCCGACAGCACCCATTAAAGTGGTCAGAGTGCTCGCGGCCAGGAGCGGACGCGCGCGTGCGGGATATTCGAGCTGCGCATACGCAGGAGGGCTGTAGAGCAAATGGTGTTCGCGTTGGGGTTCGTGCTGTTCGCGCTGGGCATCACGGTGTCGATCGCGCTGCACGAATGTGGGCACATGTGGACCGCCCAGGCGACCGGCATGAAGGTGCGGCGGTACTTCATCGGATTCGGGCCGAAGATCTTCTCGTTCCGCCGCGGCGAGACCGAATACGGACTCAAGGCGCTTCCGCTCGGCGGTTTCTGCGACATCGCGGGCATGACGGCGCTCGACGAATTGCGCCCGGAAGAACTCGACCGCGCCATGTATCGCCAGGCCACCTGGAAGCGGCTGGTGGTGATGTCCGGCGGCATCGCGATGAACTTCGTCCTCGGCTTCATCTTGATCGTGGTGCTCGCTGTCGGCTGGGGGCTGCCCAATCTGAAGGAACCCCCCGCCACCGCGCTGGGGGTCATGAGCTGCGTGCCGCAAGGGAAGCCGGACGGCTCGTCCGAGTCCTGCACCGGCACGGGCCCGGCGCAGCGCGCCGGATTGCGGCGCGGTGACATCGTCAAAGAGGTGAACGGCGTCAAGGTGGACACCTGGCGGCAGTTCCAGGCCGAGACCCAGAAGCAGACCGGCCCCTTCACCTACCTCATCGAGCGCGACGGCAGCACCCTCACCATTCCGGTGACCCCGGAGCGGGTCGTGCGCTACCCCGAGGGCGGGGGCGAGGGCCGCGTGGTCGGCGCCGTCGGCGTGGCGCCCGAGCGCTACGACCCCGTGCAATACGACCTGCTGGGCGCTGTCCCCGCCGCCGCCGGGTTCACCGGCGACATGTTCCTGCGCACGGTCGACTCGCTGACCGAGATGCCCGCGAAGGTCTCCGCGCTGTGGAACGCGGTCACCGGAGGCGAGCGTGATCCGGAGACCCCGGTCAGCGTGTACGGCGCCAGCAAGATCGGTGGCGAGACCGCCGAACGCGGCCTGTGGAACGTCTTCATCCTGGTGCTGGCCAGCCTGAACTTCTTCCTCGGCATCTTCAACCTGCTGCCGTTGCTTCCCCTGGACGGGGGCCACATCGCGGTGGTGATCTACGAGAAGATCCGCAACACCATCCGCGGTTGGAAGGGACTCGCGCCGGGTGCGCCGGTGAATTACCTGAAGTTGCTGCCGGCGACCTATGTCGTCGTGGTGATCGGCGGTGCGTACATGCTGCTCACCCTGGCCGCCGACATCGTGAACCCGATCAAGCTGTTCTGACCGGCGCCGCTGATCAGGCGGTGTGACCGGCGACGTAGGGTGGGCGTCGCGCGCCACGGCTAGACTCGGCACCGAACCGGCCGGACACGACGAAAGTAGGCAGCCGAAGGTGACCAGCACAATCGGATTGGGGATGCCGACCGCCCCCGCGGCAGTGCTCGCTCCACGGCGTAAGACCCGCCAGCTGATGGTGGGCAAGGTCGGGGTGGGCAGCGACCACCCGATCTCGGTGCAGTCCATGACCACGACCAAGACGCACGATGTGAACGCCACCCTGCAGCAGATCGCGGAGCTGACCGCGTCGGGGTGCGACATCGTGCGAGTGGCCTGCCCGCGTCAGGAGGACGCGGACGCGCTGGCCACGATCGCCGCGAAATCCCAGATCCCGGTGATCGCCGACATCCACTTCCAGCCCCGTTACATCTTCGCCGCGATCGACGCCGGGTGCGCCGCGGTCCGGGTCAACCCCGGCAACATCAAGGAGTTCGACGGCCGGGTCAAGGAGGTCGCCAAGGCCGCGGGTGCGGCGGGCATCCCGATCCGCATCGGCGTGAACGCCGGTTCGCTGGACAAGCGGATGATGGAGAAGTACGGCAAGGCCACGCCGGAGGCGCTGGTGGAGTCGGCGCTGTGGGAGGCGAGCCTGTTCGAGGAGCACGGGTTCGGTGACATCAAGATCTCGGTCAAGCACAACGACCCGGTGATCATGGTGGAGGCCTACCGGCAGCTGGCCGCGCAGTGCGACTACCCGCTGCACCTCGGCGTCACCGAGGCGGGCCCTGCGTTCCAGGGCACGATCAAGTCGGCGGTCGCGTTCGGCGCGCTGCTGGCGGAGGGCATCGGCGACACGATCCGCGTCTCGCTGTCCGCGCCGCCCGCCGAGGAGGTCAAGGTCGGCGGGCAGATCCTGCAATCGCTGAACCTGCGCCCGCGCAAGCTCGAGATCGTGTCGTGCCCCTCCTGCGGGCGCGCGCAGGTCGACGTGTACACGCTGGCCAACGAGGTCACCGCGGGCCTGGAGGGCATGGCGGTGCCGCTGCGAGTGGCCGTCATGGGCTGCGTCGTGAACGGGCCCGGTGAGGCGCGCGAGGCCGACCTGGGTGTGGCCTCCGGCAACGGCAAGGGCCAGATCTTCGTCAAGGGCGAGGTCATCAAGACCGTTCCCGAGGCGCAGATCGTCGAGACGCTGATCGAAGAGGCGATGCGCATCGCCGAGGAGATGGGCGAGGACTCGGGCGCGGGCGAACCGGTCGTCACCGTCGGCTGAGGACGCGCCTAACCAGCGCTTTCGGCTTAGTCATACCGGATAGCGCCGGTTCGTGGCAGGCTGTCATCGTGCGGAGTCTGCTGGAGCCGGCGCGACGGGCCAAATACGCCCCTGCGCGGCAGCTCGCTAATCGGGATCTTGCTCAGGTGCTACGTGTGCTGGATGCGGATCCGGTCGCCTCGTGCATGGTCGCGGCCCGCCTGCAAGAGTTCGGTTTGGACAACCGGTGCGGCCAAGGGGAGCTGTGGAGCAGGGGCGGCCCGTCGGAATCGCTGTGTTTCTCGGGTGCGAACCTGGTGCCGTTGCTGGGGGATCGTGGCGCACTGCGTGCGTTCGCCGACCGCGCTATGCGCTGGCCCCGCGTCTGTTCCTCGGTGGTCGGGCGCAGGGAACTGGCGTTGCCGCTGTGGGAGATGTTGACCGGGCACTGGGGTCCGGAACGTGAGCTACGCGGGGAACAACCGCTGCTGGCACTGGCCCAGCCACCAGTGGCCACGCCCGACGCGGAGGTACGCCGGGTGCGTCGCGACGAGCTCGACCGCTACCTCTCGGCCGCGATCGCCATGTTCATCGAGGAGGTCGGCGTCGATCCGCGCGCGGGTGACGGCGGACGCGGCTATCGCCGCCGCATCCAGAGCTTGATCGAATCCGGCCGCGCCTGGGCTCGTTTCGAGGACGGGGAAGTGGTCTTCAAAGCGGAGGTCGGCTCGCTGTCCCGGCGCACGGGCCAGATCCAAGGCGTCTGGGTGCACCCGGATCATCGGGGGAAGGGGCATGGCACCGCGGGTACCGCGGCGGTCGCGAACGCCGTGGTCGCCTCCGGCCGCACTGCCAGCCTGTACGTGAACGACTACAACGCGATCGCTCGCCGCGCCTACAGCCGCGTCGGGTTCCGGCAGATCGCGACTTTCGCCACCGTGCTGGTCGACTGAGCGTGGCCGGCTCCGCGGCGAATCCCGGAGTGCCGCAGGCGTTTGCCCATCAGTGACTATTACCATCGGTGCCGATGTCCACTCGGATGCTTCTCTCGGTCGCCGTCGCGGCCCTCACGGTGGCGGCCGCCGGTTGTGCGAGCAAGCCGCAGGGGCCGGTTCCCGTCGCGGACGCGTTCGTCAAAGCGTTCGCCGAGCACCGGGTCAGCGCCGCCGCCGACCTTACGAACCTGCCGGAAAAGGCAGACGCAGCATTGCGTTCCGCTTGGAATCAACTCCAGGCCGAACAGCTCACGGCGCGCACCGGCGCGGCGCGCGTGACCGGTGACACCGCGACCGTCGACTACACCTACGAGTGGCGGCTACCGAAGAACCGGACCTGGAAGTACTCGGGCCAGTTGCAGATGGGACGCAGCAACGGGCGCTGGATGGTCCGCTGGACCTCTTCCGACATCCATCCCAAACTCGGTGACACCCAGACCATGGCGTTGCGATCCGAGCCGCCGCCGCGGGCGCGGGTGAACGAGCAGTCCGGCAGCGACATCATGGTGCCCGGCAAGGTGTCCCGGGTCGCGTTCGTGGCGGCCGACGCCGCCGATCCGAAAAGTGTGGCCACCGCGCTCTCCGCCGCGCTGTACCGTTTCGACAAGTCGCTGACGCCGCAGTCGATTCTCGACGCGGCCGAGGCCGCGCACGGCGCCTACACGGTCGCGCTGCTCAACGATCTCGAATCCGCTGAGGTGACCACCGATCTGATCGGGTTGCCCGGCGTCACGTTGACCCAGCAGTGGGATCTGGTCGCCACCGATCGGGAGTTCGCGCCCGATCTGCTCACCCAGGTGCGTAAAACGGTGATCGCGGAAGTGGACGGCAAAGCGGGGTGGAGCGTGGTCACCTTGAACGCCAACGGCGCCGACACCGATGTCCTGATGGAGGTGCCCTCGCAACCCGCGCCGTCGTTCTCGCTCAGCGTCGACCGCAACGTGCAGAACGCCGCACAGCGTGCCGTGCAGGCGCGTACCGAGCAGACCATGATGGTGGTGGTGCGCCCGTCCACCGGCGCGATCCTGGCGGTCGCGCAGAACAAGGCCGCCGATCGAGATGGTCCCCTCGCGACGATCGGCCAGTATCCGCCCGGCTCGGTGTTCAAGACGGTGACCGCCGCCGCGGCCATGTCGAACGGCCTCGTGACCCCGGACACGGTGCTGCCGTGCCCCAGCCGAATCGTGATCGGGGAGCGGACCATCCCCAACTACAACCTGTTCACCGTCGGCAATGTGCCGATGTCCACGGCCTACGAGCGCTCCTGCAACACCTCGTTCGCCAAACTCGCCAGTGATCTGCCCGGTCCCGCGTTGCACGAGGCCGCCGCGAAGCTCGGTGTGGGACCCACGTATACGGTGGTGGGGCTGCCGACGACCACCGGTTCGGTGCCCGCCTCGGACGACCTGATCCAGCGCACCGAGGACGGCATCGGTCAGGGCAAAGTGGTGGTCAGCCCGTTCGGCATGGCGCTCATGGCAGCGACCGTCGCGCACGGCTCGGTGCCCGTGCCGTACCTGATCGCGGGGCGGCCCACCCAGGTCGATGGCGACCGTCCGCCCCTCGCTCCCGACGTCATCGAGGGACTGCGCACGATGATGCGCAAGGTGGTCCTGGGCGGTACGGCCGAGCGGATCGCCGATCAGGGCGAGGTCTACGGCAAGACCGGCGAAGCCGAAGTGGACGGCGGGTCGCACTCCTGGTTCGTCGGCTTCCGTGGCGACATCGCTTTCGCGACGCTGCTGGTCGAAGGGGGCAGTTCCGACAACGCCGTCGCGGTGACACGGGACATGCTGGCGGCGCTGCCACCCGGATACTGACGCATCGCCGCCACACTGTCATTCACCGGAGGCCGGCCCGATCAGCAGATGCTCCAAGCTGACCGTGTGGTCGGAGTACTGGTCGACACCGATGACGGCGACGAAGTCGTGATCACCGGCACGCTGTTGCAGAGCCCCCCACGAGTGGGCCAGATACCACCCCGCTCCGGCGGTGCCCCGTGGACCCAAACCGCCGCAATGCATCCAGTAGCGGCCGGGATGCCGATCGGGGCTCGGGCGTACCCGGGCGACGACGCCGATGTTGCGGTCGTCGTCGGAGTCGTACCCGCTTCCGTCGGCCAGTCGCAGCTGCACGGAACGGAAACCGTCCTCGGCGACGCTGTCGCGCACGGTGAACAGCGGACGCTCGACGGTGTCCAGATACAACCGCAGGCAGTCGTTGCCGGTCAGCCCGAAGCTGATGCACGGGCGGTCGCGGCGCGCGACGAGATCGCGGTCGCTGCGGACGTCGACCGGGATGCTGGTGTGGCGTTGCAGGAAGGAAAGCACATACAGCAATCCCCGCAGATCGTTCTCCGCCACCACCGACGGGAGGTCGACGTATCGGTTCCCGAACGCGCCGCCATGCTTCTGAAACACACGCTGCTGGCCGATGCCCGCCGCTCGAAGTGCTTGCGCGGCGGGCCGTGCCAACTCGAATGCCGAGTACACCAGCGTCGTTCCGTTGGTGATCATCTCGGCGCCGAGGAAAGCCTCGAGTGAGGCCTCGACGCCGGAGAATCCCGTCTCGTGCGAAGGGATGTCGACGGGTGCGGAGTTGGCCATCTGGAACAATCCCTCAACGGTCCAGCCCGGGAACATCCGCTCCAGCACTCGGCAGTGATAGTCGCGCGGCAGCCCGATCATGCGCCCGGACAGCCACTGGTAATACTGCGCCTTCGCCGGCCCGTGCCCGGGCGGGATGGGCGGATCGAGCCGCGCCGCGCACCGGTCGTACGCGGCCAGAAAATCGTGATGACTCTTGAGATGCCGCTCCGCCAGCAGCATCTTTAGTACGGTCGCCAACGAAACCCCCTTAACCCCTGCAGCCTCCGTCCACGGTGGCGGAGACTCGTGTCGTAGTCGCTCGACCGCGACGAAGCTGGGCCGCCGGCAACAGCCTGCCGACGGCCCAGCCGCTTCAGCCGTCAGATGTAGGTGAACGCAAGACCATTACTGGTTCCTCCTGCAGTGGTGACGGTGAGTTGTACGGTGCCCGTTCCGGCGGGTGTGACCGCCGTGATCTGGAGCGCGGAGTCGACGGTGAACGACGCCGCCGGTGTGCCGCCGAAGTCCACCGAGGTGGCTCCGAGCAGGTTCGTTCCGGCGATGACGACCGTCGTCCCGCCCGCCGCCGACCCCACGTTCGGCAGCGCCGTGATCAATGTGGGAACCCCGAGGTAGGTGTAGGCGATTCCGTTGCTGGTACCTCCTGCGGTGGTGACGGTGACCTGTACGGTGCCGGTCCCCGCGGGCGCGACCGCGGTGATCTGCGTATCGGAGAGCACTGTGAACGAGGTGGCCGGTGTGCCGCCGAAGGTGACCTCGGTGGCGGTGGAGAGCCCCGTCCCGGTCAGGACGACGATCGTCCCACCGGCTTCCAATCCCACATTCGGCAGCACCGTGGTGAGGGTGGGGAGCGGAATGTAGGTGTAGGCCACGCCATTGCTGGTTCCGCCCGCTGTGGTGACGGTGAGTTGCACCGTTCCGGTTCCGGCGGGTGCGACGGCGGTGATCTGGGTGGCGGAGTCGACGGTGAACGAGGTCGCCGGTGTGGCACCGAAGTCGACCGCTGTGGCTCCGGTCAGCCCTGTGCCGGTGAGAACGACGATCGTACCGCCCGCTTCCACGCCCACATTCGGGACAGCTGCCGTCAGCGTGGGAACTGCGATGTAGGTGTATGGAAGGCCGTTGCTGGTTCCGCCGGATGTGGTGGCGGTGACCTGCACTGTACCGGTTCCGGCGGGTGCGACGGCGGTGATCTGCGTATTGGAGTCGACCGTGAACGAGGTCGCCGGTGCACCGCCGAAGTCCACCCCGGTGGTACCGGTCAGCCCGGTTCCCGTGATGACGACTGTTGTTCCGCCCGCGGCAGGTCCGATATTCGGGACCACCGTGGTGAGGGTGGGAACCGGAATGTAGGTGTAGGGCAGGCCGTTGCTGGTTCCGCCCGCTGTGGTGACGGTGACCGATACGGTTCCGGTTCCGGCGGGTGCGACGGCGGTGATCTGCGTATTGGAGTTGACCGTGAACGAGGTCGCCGGTGTGCCACCGAAGGTGACCGCAGTAGCTGTCGACAACCCGGTGCCGGTGATGACGACCGTCGTCCCACCAGCTGCCACACCCGAATTCGGGACCACCGTGGTGAGGGTCGGGACCGCGACGTAGGTGTAGGCGACTCCGTTGCTGGTTCCACCGGGTGTGGTGGCGGTGACCGATACGGTTCCGGTTCCGGCTGGTGCGACGGCGGTGATCTGGGTGGCGGAGTTGACGGTGAACGAGGTCGCCGGCGTGCCACCGAAGGTGACCGCTGTGGCTCCGGTCAGTCCGGTTCCCGTGAGAACGACGGTTGTTCCGCCGGACACCGGTCCGACATTCGGGACCACCGTGGTGAGGGTGGGCACCGCGACGTAGGTGTAGGCGACTCCGTTGCTGGTTCCACCGGGTGTGGTGGCGGTGACCGATACGGTTCCGGTTCCGGCTGGTGCGACGGCGGTGATCTGGGTGGCGGAGTTGACGGTGAACGAGGTCGCCGGTGTGCCACCGAAGCTGACCGCTGTGGCTCCGGTCAGTCCCGTTCCCGTGAGAACGACCGTCGTTCCGCCCGACACCGGACCCACGTTCGGCACTGCCGCTGTGAGGGCGGGAACGGCGATGTAGGTGTAGGCGACTCCGTTGCTCGTCCCGCCCGCAGTGGTGACGGTGACCGACACTGTTCCGGTTCCGGCGGGTGCGACGGCGGTGATCTGGGTCGCGGAGTTGACCGTGAACGAGGTCGCCGGTGTGGCACCGAAGGTGACCGCTGTGGCTCCGGTCAGGTTGGTTCCGGTGAGTATCACCGTTGTTCCGCCCGCGGCCGGTCCGGTGTTCGGGACCACCGTGGTGAGGGTGGGCACCGCGACGTAGGTGTAGGCGACGCCGTTACTGATTCCACCCGGTGTGGTGACCTTGACCGATACCGTTCCGGTTCCGGCCGGTGCGACGGCGGTGATCTGGGTGGCGGAGTTGACGGTGAACGAGGTCGCCGGGGTGCCACCGAAGGTGACCGCTGTGGCTCCGGTCAGGTTGGTTCCGGTGAGAACCACCGTCGTCCCGCCGGTCACCGGCCCGGTGCTGGGGGCGATGCTCGTCAGCGTGGGCACCGCGGCGTAGGTGTAGGCGACTCCGTTGCTGGTTCCACCCGATCCGGTGACGGTGACCTGCACGGTGCCGGTCCCGGCGGGTGCGACGGCCGTGATCTGAGTCGGGGAGTTGATTGTGAAAAGCGTCGCGGTGCTGCCGAATCGCACCGTCAGCGGGCCGGTGAACCCGGTGCCGGTGATGATGACGCTGTTACCGCCCGCGGTGGGACCGGAAGTCGGCGAGATGGACGTGATCGTGGGGACCACGACATAGGTGTAGGGGACCGCGCCGCTGGTGCCGCCGGGACCGGTCACGGTGACCGGGACGATCCCCGTTCCGGCCGGGGTGACGGCCGTGATCTGCGTGTCGGAGACGACCGTGAAGGACGTAGCCGGTGTGCTGCCGAACGTGACCGCGGTGGCGCCGGTGAAGCCGGATCCGTTCAGAGTGACGGTCGTTCCGCCCGCGGTCGACCCCTGATTGGGAGTGATGCTGTTCAACGCGGGAACGGCGACATAGGTGTAGGGGAGCCCGTTGCTGGTCCCGCCCGAGTTGGTGACGGTGACCTGCACGGTGCCGACCGAACCGGCGGGGGCGACCGCAGTGATCTGGGTGGCGGAATCGAGCGTGAACGTGGTTGCGGTACTGCCGAATCGTACGGTGGTGGGACCGCCGAATCCGGTGCCCGTGATCGTGACGTTCGTACCACCGGTGGTCGGTCCCGATGTCGGGGACAGAGAGGTGATGGTAGGCATGGCGCTGCCTCCTTGTTGCCGTGGTGTTTGTTCCTCTGTCACCGGGGGCGCCGACAATTCCATGGCCCGGCTGGTTTCCATCTCACTCCGAGATACGGGGGCTGGCAACATGTCTGGAATCCGTTTTGGTCCGTTTTCGGATAGGTGCCGGCGTGTCTGTTTGCGAAGTGAACTACTTGGCACACGTTGCGGCAGCGAAGTTTTCGGCGGCGTCGCGACGCCGCCGATTATTTGCCGACGCGAAGCGGGTGGCCGGAGCGCGGAGAGCCGCGAACATTCGGCGACCACTGGAAAATGGCCTCGCGGTGTCCCGCTCGTCGAGCTCCTGTCCGCGTCACAGGAACAGTTCGGGCGGATCGTCGAATTCGATGCCCGCCTGCCGCACCCGGCTCACCATCTTCCGATCCCACTCCCGGTGTGCCCGCAGCGCCATGCGGAACTCGCCCATCTGCTCGGACATCTGCTGTGTCTGCGAAATGGCCAGGTCGCTGAGGACTTTCGCCGCGTCGGCCTTCGTTTTGGTCATGTTGGCGTCGACGTCGCCGCGCTTGAACCACGCCGTCACCGCCGCCGACAGCGCCGATGAGCTGGCGATGAGCACCAGCGCGGCGAAGAGCGGCGACTGCTGTACCAGGTTCATGACGCCTCCCTCACCTTCACCGCGTGCAGCGTCCGCACGTCTTGCAGCACCTGGCGGCGCTTCCACAGGAACGCGACGCCCAGCGCGATCGGCAGCGGACCGCCGAGAAACGTGGCCGTGCCGAGGCTTCGGTTCTCGAGCTGCAACAGCAGCAGCTGCGCACCGAAGGCCACCAGGGACCAGCCGAGCGCCCCGAGACCGACCTGCTCGATCAGATACCCCCAGACGTGCCGGGCGAACAAACCGACCAGCGTCGTGGCGCAGCCGATCAGCATGAGAACCAGCCACAGTGTCCGGAGCCCCGACGGCATGGCCGCGGTCGCCGAATCAGGTGGCGGCCCGTAGACGCACTGCAAGAGCATCGAGGCGCCGAAGACAGCGCACAGCACCACCTCGAAGGGGTCGTGGCGGGTCTTCTCCTTGGTCGCTTTCATGCTGGCTCACCGCTGTCCGGTGGCGCCGGGCTGACCCGGTGGCGTGCCGACTCGACCGCGGGCAGGCCCAGCGCCGCCGCGATGATGGCGAGGACGAATCCGGAGAGGTCGGACGAGACAACGCCCTTGGCGACTCCGTACCCGATCAGCGCGACCAGCAGTGGGTACAACAATGCGCGGACGGGCTCACTGTGCAGGAACGTGATTACTTTGTTCATCGGTTCTTTCCTTTCTTTCTTGCTGCGGCATCGGGGTGCCGCCGGCCGGTCTGGAAGCCCGATGACTGGGGAACTGTGCGCCGCACCCAGGCGTCGGGGTCCGTTGGGACACGGTCGCGAGTTCGGACCGTGTCGGTGTCGTGGAATCCACCCCGAGCGGGATCTAGTTGAACCCGTGTGCGGTGGAGGACGGTTCGTGATGCGATGCTGTCGCCCGCACCACCGCGATGCTGTCCACTCGAATGCCGGTCGCCACCGTGACACGAGAAGCCCGCGCGTGCCGTCCCGAAGACGGGGAGAGGAATGTAGGCATGGCGCTGCCTCTCTGTTTGCTGGTTCCTCCAAAGCGGGGGGTGCCCGAAGCTGGTGTTGGATCGGTTAACTCCGTTATGCCCCAGTAACAGCGCGTCGGCAACGTGTAGGATGATCCGTTTTTGTCCGTTTTCCAGATTGTTGCCACGTGTTGACCAGCGCCGGGAACGGATCGTCGGGCCTTGCCCCGGAGTTGTTCTCGCCGACATGGCAGGCTGGGACTGTCGCCTTGGCAGCCGACCGTCCCTCCTGCGGACGGAATCCAGTCGCGCGCAGTCATTATCGGTGCCGAGCCGTTCCACGGCGCGTGGGCTTCCGGGCAGGTGGCCGCTGTCGGTCGCCGGTGTGAAGGAAGGACCCTGCTGTTGCGGACGGTCTGCTCGAGAGGGACTGCGAGAAGCTCGCAGTGAATCAGGCGCTCAACGCGATCGGGCCGCCGCCGGATTCCCGGCGACGGCCCGTGGGTTGTCTCGATCAGACGTAGGTGTAGGTGACGCCGTTGCTGGTGCCACCCGAGCCGGTGACGGTGACCTGCACGGATCCGGTCGCACCTCCGGGAGCGATGGCGGTGATCTGCAACGCGGAGTCGACGGTGAAGGTCGTGGCGGTACTGCCGAACCGGACGGTCAGCGGGCCGGTGAACCCGGTGCCGGAGATCGTGACGTTGTTGCCGCCCGATGCGGGACCCGAAGCAGGGGAGACCGCCGTGATGGTGGGCACCACGACATAGATGAAGGTGACCCCGTTGCTGGTGCCGCCTGGAGCGGTGACGGTGACCGACACGATGCCCGTGCCCGCCGGGGCGACGGCCGTGATCTGCGTATCCGAGTCGACGGTGAACGAAGTCGCCGGTGTGGTGCCGAAAGTGACGGCGGTGGCACCGGTCAGTCCGGACCCGGTGAGTGTGACCGACGTCCCGCCGGCGGTTGACCCCTGGCCGGGGGCGATGGAGGTCAAAGCCGGGACGGCGAGATAGGTGTAGGTGGCACCGTTGCTGGTCCCGCCCGAATCGCTGACCGTCACCTGTACCGCGCCGGCCGACCCCGCGGGAGCGACGGCCGTGATCTGTATGGCGGAGTCGATGGTGAAAGTCGTTGCGGTGGAGCCGAACCGCACGGTCAGCGGACCGGTGAACCCGGTGCCCGCGATCGTGACGCTGGTGCCTCCCGTGGTGGGGCCCGAGGTGGGTGTGATCGAAGTGATTGTGGGCACGGCGATGCCTCCTGGTTTCGTGGAGATTGTTTTCTCTACGCCGGGGGGAGGGCGCCCCGACTCACTCAGTGGCCCGGCTCTTTCCATTAGCGCCCACCGCCGCTACCTCGGCAATAAGTCAGCCACTCCGTTTTTGTCTGTTTTCGAATCCATTCTGTGTGAACGCTTATCAGCGGTGTTCTCGCGGGGTCACATGGCCTCGGCCGCGGCCGGAAAGATACGCCAGCAACGCCGCCACCTCGTCCGGTGCTTCGAGTGGTCCGTAGTGCCTGGTCCCGAACTCGACCAGTTCCACCACCGCGGCAGTTTCTCGGCGAGGAGGCGAGGGCGATGCGCCGGCGCGATGCGGTCGGTACGTCCGGCGATCACCAGGGTCGGCACGGTGAGGGCGCGAGGGTCGAGACGGGTCACCAGGCGCACCAGCATGGCGCCGTAGCCGACGCGGCCGCGAGCGTCTATCTGCTGGTGCCCAGCCGGCATTTGGATCTCGAGAATCCCACCGTCGCCCGGCACGTAGCCCGCCGGACCATCGCACCCTGGTGACGGGCTCTTCTGACCGGCCCCGGCGGCGACCTTCCGACGCCGTCACCGGGTCCGGCGACACAGACGGATGTGATGGCAGCTCGGGCGACGCCTCGGCGGCTGGAGCCCGTCGGCACAGCAGGAAAGCGGTATCGTGGACCCGGTCGTGCTGTCCGAGTGCGTTGCGTCCGAGGGGGATTTATTGATCGGGAGAACCGGTGCGGGAATCACTGTGGGGCCGGTCGTCCTCCGTCTGCCTGCTACCGATGCACGGTTCGGTCGTGCCTCCCGACCCGCGCGGGTAGGAGCGGAAGCGTGAACGGTCAGCCCCCACTGCTCCCTGCGGGCCCGGGAACGGTGCTCGACGCCAGGGCAGTCCTGAACGGAACTGTCGACATGCGCACCTACCGGCGCAAGTACCTGGTCATCTACGCGCAACCCCGGCGAGGTCTCGCCTGGGATGCGGGCCTGCTGAAAGCCAACCACGACGGAAATCTGTCGATACTGGCTTCCTGTATCGAATGGCTGGACACGTACTTCGGCTGGGAAATGGTGAGCGTCTTCACCCGCCAGGTCGACAAGTACTACATCCATCACGCGATGCTTCGGCGGCGATAAACGACAACCCATTGGAGCACAGCGAGACCGGCCGCGCACTGCCGTCGGTCGCGGTCCGCTGACGGAGGGCCTGCCGTCAACCCCTGAGAGCGCGGATCGTGTCGATGAGCACCTGCGCGCCTTCTCGGGTCAGTTGGTCATCTCGCGTCGTTTGGGCTTCGGTGGCTCGGAACTGGAGTTCGCCCTTCCAGCCGTCGACCGTGGTGGTGAGGTCGACGTCGAGCAGTGTGGTGGCGTGGTCGCCCCCCTTGGGCAGTGGCTCGGTCGCGACCTTGACGCTCGCGCCGTTCACGGTCAGAACCTTGGTCGGGTAGTTATCTGTCGACGCGGGAGGTGTGGACAGGGTGTTACCGCTGACGGTGACGCGAAACAGGGATATGTATCCGAGGGCAGACGGCCACGCGGACCCGTCTGCCTTCTCATAGACACACCCATTGCCGGTGCCGATCTTATCGGTCAGCGATTTTCCGCCAGCGCCGGCGCTGACCTGCAGATTTTCGGCACCAGCTCGAGTGACGAAGAACTGTTTCGCAGAGTCGCACAACTCCTGAATTGTGTGGCTGCTCGTCGGTATCTCATACTTGTCGGGATGAGTGTGCGAAAACAAATCGCAGGCCGAAAGCAGCACTCCCAGAGCCGAAATCGCAAGCAGCTTCCGGAAGATCACGTCGCCTGCCATTCGGAGCTGGGAGAGTTGGTGTTGAAGTCGTCGGAAGAGCTGCGCGGCCACCGATTGTTGATGGAATGTGAATACCCCACTGAAACACCTTCTTCGAACGAACTCACCTCAGGCAACAGGTTTGGCCGCGTCGGCAGCTTCCACCCGCGGAGCTGACCGCTAAGCCTTTGAAACCTTTCTGGTCAGCTCGACGAGAAAATGGGCAGCCCTATTAATGTCCTCATCCGTTAGATGCAGGATGCCAGTTGCGGTTCGGGTTTCGGATTCGGTGATCCTGAATTGTCCATTCCACTCTCCGATCCGGGTTGCCAAAACGACTTCGATACCGGGATTTCTAGTGTCGGTGCGCATATCCTGAACCCAAACTGGATCATTCAGTCCGGTCGTTTTTCTAAATCCTACGACACCTTCAGTCGGGTCCGGGGCGTTCGGTGCATTCCGTAACGATACCCTGCCATTCGCCCTCTGGCTCGTGCTGTTGATGACTGTGCAAATCCCGCCGGGTGAAATCGTTTCTTCACGATTGAAGAGCGGCACCGCGGTCAAGTCAACTGCGCCGAGTTGGTTGCCAAAGAAAGTGAGCAGCGAATCGCACAAGGCGCCCTGGGTTACAGCGGCCGGCTGCTCTGGAGATGGTGGCGAAGGCGAAGGCGACGTGGCGCATCCGGCTGTCAGTGCTGCAGCAACTACGGCCACCGTCATAAACCGAAAGATTCCGATCACAGCTGGAGCTTCCAATCTGATTTGTCGCCATCATTCACCGATGCATCGCCGAGTGCGATACGAAGCCCATTGATACCCTCGCCGTAACTTGCGACGACTCCCGGAGGCCATTTGTTTTCAGGGAGGCCAGCTTGGGCCGATATATTTTGTGTAATCTTGTTGCCTTCGATCATATTTGTCTGAGCGTTTGTTGCAATGGACGTAGCAGCTCCAAGGATGAAGGTCCTCGATGCATCCACTGCCGCCACCAGGTCGGTTGAGGCTGATATGGGACCGAGAGGGAAATTGAAGAAGGACTTGATTAGACTTGTAACGACAGTCAGAACTTTCGTTACCAGATCCTTTGATTTGGTCGCGAGATCAGTGTAGAGGGCGAGCTCGTTCTGGGCAATTCTCTCAAGGCTTGTCGCTATTGTCTCGCATACTTGCGGCATGGTGTCCAGGGCGAGCTTCTGTCGCATGCGCAGTTCCCTGTATCGGTTGGCGGCATCGCCTTCCCATTCGCCTGTGAGGTCTGTTTCCGAGAATGCATTGCTTGCATTGAAGATATCGTTCCTTATATTGCGCCATTCGTTCGCATAGTCGATAAAAGTAACCGGGACTTCGAGTCCGGGTTCCATTTCAGCAAGCTTGTCCCAGGTTTCACCCAGTGCCTTATTGATCTGATCGCGGTTCGCCCATACCAAATCTACTTGCATTTCGGTCGTGAACACGCCACCGGTGACCAATCCGCCGGTGTACCCCTCCGCGCGGATCAGCTTGACCAAATCCCCATGCCAGTCCTGTACTTTTTGGGGCAGGTTGCCGATGTCGTTCTTACTCGACCGAATGGCCTCTATCTGTCTGATCAACTCCTCGCGGGTAGTAGTCACAGTTCACCGGCTTTGCTTTGGATGGCATGCGCGCCAGCGATATCCTCTGCCTCATATGTATCGTGTGCCTGTTTGAGTACCGAGGCTATGTCCTCGAACACGGTCTTTCCTTCAAGCATTCTGCCGAGGAAGTAGCTCGGGGCGGGTCTGTACTTTTCCAGGGTGAGGGCGAACGCGCCGGCTTTTCCCTCGGGAATGTCGACGGCGAAGGTTCTCATAGCCGCGCGGTTCAGATGATCGGCAGCCTCATTCCATTTGTTCACAGCGTGCTGCATCAGATTCAGTGAGACAGTTACCTTGTCGGATGTCATATCGGCCTCTCGTCCAGAAGTCGTTCTCTGTGGCGATCCAAGTGGTACTCGAGATCTGCTTCGGTGTATCGTGAGTAGTCCCGCCGAGCTTCGAATGTCGGGCGCAACGAGCGGATTTGCTGCGCGCACCGCAAAATTTCGTCGGAGAGTTGATGAGGGTCAGTGGACCCGGGCCAGGACGACGAAATCTTGATAGACCGTAGGTAGGTTCGATCGGCAACCACTTCAGCGAAATATCTGTCAGAAGTTTCCGCCCTACCGTACACCTGATATTCAGCGTCTCTTAGCATCCTGCTGGACGTTTCACTGAACTGCTCCCAGGTTTCGGTCTCCAGCAGCACCATAAGTATCTTCCGCCGGTCCGGAACCGCCGTCTCTGAAATTTCTTGTGGGGAAGGTAAACGGCCAGTAGAGTACAACCGATCCAGGCGCATGGATGCTGCCGCCCTGTATGCCGACATCAACTCGTCGCTCACTTCATGGGGAGCAACGTGAGTGCGCCACCCAGAACTGAAATCGATGCTGACTGGTAGAAATCCGCCATCGAGATCCATCGAGACGAGTGAGGATCCGGCAGCATATTGGATCGCGAGTGGTTGGGTTTCTCGATCGCTCCGTACTGCCTGTTGCGACAGCGGCGCAAGCGAAGACGCTGATGATTCCGGACGGGTAGAAGGTGGCACCGCGGCGCTCCGTGGGCGATGAGTTCGCCTCGGTTCGAGCGGCTCGTCATCCCAGAATTCATCGGGGTCGTCGTAGTGATTGTAGTGGCCTTGAACCGCCATCAGAGTACCTCGCGGCGTTTGTCAGTCAATGATGTGCAAATATTCGTCTGGTCCGAAATCGCGGTCATCGCGGCGGCGGAAAATCCCGGCGGGTGCAAGCGAGTGTGGTGGGTCCGATCCGCATCGACGGCGACGGGAAGTCGACCGTCATGGAGGTTCACGGTGAACGAACCCGTACCGACCGTGCGGATACCGACCTGTTCATTTACTTTCGATCCCACCTCGCAACGGGGTGCATGCACACCCTCAGTATTCACTGCGGCATCCTCTCCTCGGTCGCTCTTGAGCGACCTACAGCGGTTATCTGAACTAGTTGGACGCCGCGGGACCCGGTTCGGTTCCAATGGATTGCTACCAGCTTTCGGGGCGGGCGGCTTCGAGGCGTTGGAGGGCTTGGTCGATCCAGGTTGTGAAGTGGGTGGTCAGGTCGGTGGGGGTGGTGGGGCGGACGGTGATGTGGTCGGTGCGGTGTTCGGTGTAGCGGCCGTCGGCGGAGATATCGTGCCACTGGAGGACTTTGGTGGGTTTGGTGTGGGTGTGCAGGGGGGCGGTGATGAGGACGGCGGTGCCGCCGCCGTCGACGGGGCGGCCGAGGAGGCGCTGGTATTGCTCGCGGGGGGTGTTGCGGGCGTTGTCCTGGAGGTAGGTGTCGCGGCGGGGGATCAGGTCGTCGGGGTGGAAGGTGGCGGGTTTCTCCCCTCCGGGGGCGCAGGCGGGGATGGCGTTGACGAGGCGTGCCGGGAGTTGTTCGGCGGGGAACATGCGGCCGCGGATCGGGCCGTGCTCGTGTTGGTTGCCCGCTTGGCTGAGGACGACGGCGCGGTAGCTGTCGCGGGCGCCGAGGATTCGGTACTCGCGGATGTCGTCGGGGCCGGTGCTGTTCTTGTGCTTGCAGGTGCCGCCGAGGATCTCGATTCGGAGATCGGAGTCGCCGAGGGTGTGGAAGGCCGCGGCGATCTCGTCCAGTTCGTCCGCGGTGTAGCGCTCCCATACGGCGGCGCGGTGGGCGGCGAAGTCGTCGCGGAAGGCGAAACGGCTGGTGTAGCGCAGTGGGCTGGGGATGCGATCGTGCGCGTCGCCGTACCAGAGAGCGGCGAAATCGTCCGGTTCCCAGGTCCATTCAGCCATGTGAGGTCCAATCCGGCCGCGTCGGAGCGGCCACTATCCACGCACGCCCGCTACCTGTGGATGCGGGCGTGCGCCGAGTCGAGAAGTGTGCGGGCAGTCAGTCGGGGGTGCCACCGATGACGCCGCCGGGCAGCGTTCTCGGGGGCTCGCCGAGCAGCTCGTCGGTGTTCTCCTGGGTGATCAGGTAGTCCGGTGTCTTGTGCTCGGATTCATCGTCCTTGCCGCTGCCGCGAGAGCCGTGCGGCATCATGCCCGACGTTCCGCTCGTGCCTCGCAGTCCGGAGGTGGTCCGCGCCGCGGCTGCCGGATTCATTGATGTGTTCGGCGTTCCCGGTGTGCCCGCGATGCTGCGTCCCGGTTGCGGCTGGTTCGTTGTGCCGGGCGTGCCGGGGCTGCCTGGTGTGCCCGGGCTGTGTGGGGTCGGGGTGCCCGTCGACGTGGTCTTCGTCGGGTCCGTGGTGGAGGCGGGAGTGGTCGACGTGGGGTCGACGCCTGCGGGCTTGGTCGTGGTATCGGACGCCGCCGTGTCGGAGGATTGCTGGTTCTGGGTCGACTCGTCGGTGGACTGCTGCTGTTCTTCGGCGCTCGTCGTCTCGGGCTTGCCGTCGCCGTCCTTGTCGCCGGGAGTACCGGAATCGGTGCTGGTAGGACCGTTGCCGGAGTCGTTCGACGAGGGGCCGCCGCTATCGTCGCTGTGGTATCCGCCTGGAGGGGGCGCTGGGATGTCCACCGACGCGGTCGGGCCGACCGGAGTGGGCAGCACCGGAATCTTGCCGTCCATCTCGCTGAACGGCTGAACGTAGTATTCCTGCATCGCGACCCGCGCGGATTGCTCGGCCAGGAAGCGTTCGCTCGACAGATTCCAGCGCCTCGGATTGAAAATGCGATCCTCGAACGGGATATTGACGAGATCGGGGATGGCCTTCTTCGTATCGGTGATCGCGGTGGCGGCGTCGCGAACCCGGTAGTACAGCTCCTCGAGGGATGTCGTCAGATTCTGTGCGTCGCTGGTGTATTTGGCGATGGAGCTCTTGGACTGCTCCGCTGCGGGGCCGGACCAGGCTTGCGCTATGGAAGTCTGGATGGAGCGCGCGAAAGTCTCAACACCTCGCTCCCACTCGTTGCGAGCTTGCCAGTACGTGTCAGCTTGGGTGAACGTATCGGTGGGGTCGAGCGGCTTGAACGTGTCGGTGATGCGGGAGTGTTCCCAGCTGTCGGCGTGCTCACCACCGTTCGGGATGCGCTTGTTCTCGTAGCCGCTCATTTGTCCGTTCCATTCGGGAGCCTGGGCGGTGAGAACTGGACACCGACGGGCGGGCGCTCGGGCAGTGTGGTGTTCAACCGGTTGAAATCTGCGGCAAAGTCGCTGTCTACCTGCATGATTCGATCACGGGCGAGCCGATGCACCTCTTGGATGTCCTCGACGATCCGATAGTGATCTTCCATGATCTGATGGACACTGTTGCGATCCTCGGCCCCCCGAGCCTTCTTCTTGAATCTGTCGACCAAGGTTTCTGCCGAGACCATGTCGCCGTTACCCTCGCCCAAGCCCCAGTGATCCTGTCCTGCCACAAGATCCATAGAGGCTTGGATTTTTCGAATGGAAATCTTGAAATACTCGCAGTCACGGTCTATGTAGATGAAGTCCTCTGCGGACATCTGGATACCTAGCTGGCCCTCTTGTGCGGCGTTCAATATGTTGGCCATAGGCCGAGGCGGCTGCGCATTGTCGTCACCCATGTGTTATTCCCTCCCGGTGAGTCGATCGCTTCGACGTATGTCAAACAGTGGCAGGCATTGTCGGAACTACCTTCTCCGCCAGAGTCTTCGCGAGTGCGCAGGTGTCGAGTTGGCCGGTCTTGCGATTCGACGGCGGGTTGCTGAGGAAGAATTCCAGGCTTCCGCCCTTCATCTCCACATTGATCGTGCATACGGCGTTGAGGTGCTCCTCGACCTGCCGTGTCGAGATCGCTCGGCGACCGCCGATGGCGTATTCGCGGGTATCTGCGAACTTCTTGTCCCGCACCATGTTAACGGTGAGATTCGTTGTGCGAATTGTTGGTACGTATCCATCAGGCTGCGCCCACATACAACCACGCCACTTGACACCCCCCGATGCATTGGCGTCCTTCTTATCCTTGCTGCGCAGGTTCTCTGAATCGAGCACGCTTTGCGGGATGTCGGTGCACGGGTCGTAGCCAGTGGGTGCGTCAGGGGCGAAGCTCGGAACGGCGGAGGAGGTTCCGGTCGGTGCGGCATCGTCATCGGCCGGACCACAGCCCGCCAGAACGAGCGCGGTACCGACGGCGAGGATGGTCAATCGCCGCGAAGTCCGCCCTGATGTCATTGGTTCCCCTCGCACCGGTTGTTCCTGGCTTCTCCAGGGCCGGACCGGCTCCTCCGCCCCCTGCAGTGAATGTTGACGCTACCGGCGGCGTTTGCCGGGTGCAAGCGACCTGACATGCATCACCTGTGACCGATCCGCCCACTTCAGCGAGTGCCCCTGCCTCGCGCGAGGTGCGAGGTGGCGGCTCGGGCGGTGCACGATACGAGCGGCTTCAGGGCTGCGACGGGTCTAGGTCGCCGCTGGCTATCCAGACAGTGAACGAGTCCCACTCGCTCGGTCCGAACACGAGCGCCGGGCCGATGGGATTCTTCGAGTCACGTACACCTACGCAGCCCTCGCGGAGAAACGCGACCTCGACGCAGTCCCTATCCGCGCTGCTGAAGCTGCTCTTGAACCAGGCAGCAGCGGGTACGCTGGCGCTCATTCGGCATACTCCTCGGCGATTTTGCGGATGAGGGATCGGCTGCTCTCCTGGTCGAGGGCCGATCGCAGGATGTCGGCGTACGCCTGACGGTATCGCCGGACCTCGTCAGGCTTCTCAAGATACAGGTCGCCGGTGAATCCCTGCACGTAAACGATCGGTGGTTGGGTGAGATGAGCGATCGGGTGCTCAGGGAAGTCGAGAATCACGAACGAGCCGACATTCAGCCCCCCGTACACCTCCGCTGCGAGAGGAACCACCCGTACCGAAACATGGGGTCGTTCACCGATTCGCAGCAGGTGTCGGAGCTGACCTTCCATGACCGAGGGTCCGCCGATCGCCCGGCGCAGTGCGGACTCATCGATGACGGCTTCAAAGCGCACCGGGTCGGAGTCGTTGTCCAAGCGTGACTTCCGCTGCCTGAATGCCGCTATCTTTCGTTCGACCTCAGCTCCGGACATCGCCGCGAAGCGGACCCAGATCAAGGCGCGCCGATACTCATCGGTTTGCAGTAGTCCAGGAAGCAGGGTTGTTTGGAAAGAGGCGACACGTTTGGCCGTCGCCTCCAACTCCACGAAGAGGTTGAAGTCTTCGAGAATGATGTCATTGAACGCATGCCACCAGCCGGTGTGCTTGGTCTCTTCGACCAGGTTGAGCAGGATGGCGGTGCGTTCCTCGGACGCCCCGTACAGCTTGCACAGCCCTTCGATGACCAGCGGATGAAGCCGGACGGACTGCCCGGTCTCGATCCGCCACAGGGTCTGCTTGCTCACGTCGATCGCGTCACGGGCGTATTCCGCGCTGATGCCCGCGTTGATTCGCAGCGCCCGGAGCTGACGCCCCAGCATCCGGCGAGGCAGGGTGGAACCTGTTGAAGTCACGACTAATCCCTTTCGTAGCCGAACTAGTGGTCGGGTACCTAACTGGAACCTTGTGGCGGGGGGCCTTGGAACCTGGGCCGTTTCCGCCCGATTCCACCACTGAGAACATTCCCGCCCAGCGATATCCGGTGCTTCACTGAACGCGCCCGGACCCAATCGAAGAAGTGCTGAAACCTTAACCGCGCCAACGGTTCCAGGTCCAGCGACCGGGATTTCGCGTACCGAACTATGTGAATCGAGGCTGGCGAATGAATCATGCGGCATTCGCGGACACTCCCGCGTCCCGCTGCGCGTTTTACCGCCGCACCTGTGGGTTGCCCGCCGGTATACATCCGGAGATCGGCCGCATCGTCGTGAAGGCGGGCGTGGTGGGCGGGATCACGATGCCCGACAGGCTGGGGCAGCGCGTGCGCGACGACATGCTTTTCCGTGGCCACTCGATCGGCCCGGTGATCGCGCATATCCGTTCTCGCCGATGGACTTTCCTGTGCCGACCGGATCTACCCGACGACGTGCGGTTGTTCGCCGCGTTGTTCCGGATCGACGTTTCGATCGTGCCGTTCGGCAGTGAAATCGCGCTGCCGTCACCCGCCGACGCGAACGGCGTATTCCGCCGCTGGGTGGTGGCGCCGCGGGATACGTTTCGTCCGTCCGGGATGGTGATCGTGAACTGCGTGCTGGCCCGCGCGGGTGGGAAAGGTGCGGTATGAGCGAAGGACTGCCGACGCGAAGTCAACTACTGCGCGCCTGTAGAGAAGACGTGCCGCCACCGGGACATCCCGTGCTGCTGCGGGCGCGCACCTTGGCTGACCTCCATATTCGCCGCATCCGGGTGGATGGGGAATGTAGTTGCGGCCGCGATGAGCGCCGGTCACGGCTGATTCGGGACATCGACCGCTGGGTCGAGGTTCGTTTGCCCGCCGCGCGCGGCGGAGCCTATCTGCACACCGAATCGTTCGGCTCGGTGGTCGACCGCCTGGCGCGGCTGAGCGCGTACGCGCACGCGGCCATGGCCGACGACCAGGAGTGGGACCTCTGGTTCGCGTGGGAGCGGCTGGCCGAATCAGCGGTCGCTTATGAAGACCTGGTCAGCGAGCTGAGCAGTGGGCGGCGCCGGTTGCCGAGCACCTTCCGGCCGGGGTCAATTCCGTAGCAGAGTGGCGGCCAGGTGATGTTGCAGTGGTTCGCCGACCGCCGCCATCCGGAGTGTGTAGTCGATGGTGTCGCCGGAGAGGTGCAGCGATCGGCCGAGGGCGGTCACGAGTTTCGCCGTGCTGCTGCGGCCGAGGGCGGTGGAGTCCAATTCCATGCGCAGCGTGCCGTCCTCGACGGCGAGCGAGCCCTCGCAGATTTCCGTGATGCCGGTGGGATGGGCGAGGATCAATTCGACGCGGTCGGGGCGCGGGCAACGCAGATAGCCCGTCTCGGCGTGCAGCGGCCTGCCGTCGTCGGTGGCGCGGGTCTTCTGCCGGTAGGTGAGGAACGGGCGGCCGAGATGGCCGAACCGGATTTCCTCGACATAGCCGAACGGCTGAATGGTCGGGTATTCACCCTGCCCATTACCGCGCCACGTGCCGAGCAGTGGAGCGAGCGGAGCGATATCGGGATGCAGGGCAATCGCAGGCTGGGGTTCGGCCACGGCGAACAGCCTAAACCCGTCCTCATCGAACCGTTCGGGTACTCCCGAATTTGCCGCAGGCTAAGGTTAGCTTCGCCTTATCACCAATGTGGTGTGGTCGGAAAGGAAACAAGAAGTTGAACGGACGCTGGAATGAGTCGCGCCGTGGCGGTACGCCCCGGTCGCGGACCCGAAGTGGTCTGCTGCGCGCGTCGGCGCTTGGCGTCGCGCTGGTCGTGGCGGCCGGCTGCTCGGACTCGAAGTCGGACGAGGTGCCCGCGCTCGACGGCAACAAATACGTCCAGACCAATCTCGCGGCCAACAACGCGGAGTACAAGGCGCAGTTCGTTTTCCCCGACCTGGTGAACGCCTGGGGGCTGGCCAACCGCCCCAAGGGCGCCGGTGGGCACTTCTGGGTCGGCGCGGGCGGCAAGTCGTTCCAGTTCGTCGGCGACGTGACCAAGTCCTCGGACGACAAAGTGCACAAGCTCTTCCAGGACCCGCTGAAGATCGTCACCATCCCCGGCGCCGACGCCGACACCTCGGACAAGAGCGCGGGCAAGACCACCGGCGTGGTGTTCAACCCGGCGCCGATCACCTCCGACCTGTTCGTCGTCCACGACCAGCCGGTGGAGGAGGAAGGCGGGCCGCTGAACGGTTCGGCGCGGTTCATCTTCGCCACCGACTCCGGCAAGATCTCCGCCTGGACCGAGCTGGGCTTCGAGGGCCGGATCGTGCGCCACGACGGCCCCGCCAACCTGGTCTTCGACGGCCAGTCGCAGGGGATGCAGTTCTTCGGGATCGCGCTGGCTCCCTCCGGTGACAAGCTACTGGCCGCGGATTTCGGCGCCGACCCGCAGGTGCGGACGTTCGACAAGAACTGGCAGCTGATCCCGACCACCGGCTTCGCCAACCCGTTCGCCACCGGCGACGCGATCGACCCGGCCGCGCCGGAAAAGGGCAAGAAGGCCAAGCCCGGCGATCCCGCGCCGTTCAACGTCTCGACCATCGGCAACCGGGTCTTCGTCGCCTATGCCACCACCCAGCCGGACGAGAAGGACGCGACCAAGTTCGATGCCGGTGAGGAGGACTCGCTGGACAAGGACAAAGAGGGCGGCAAGCCGGACAAGGGCAAGCTCGCCGAGTTCGACGCAGGCGGCAAACTGGTGCGCATCATCGACGACGGCAAGCGCCTCAACGCCCCGTGGGCGGTGACGATCGCGCCGGACGGGTTCGGTCCGCTCAGCGGCAAACTGCTGGTCGGCAACTTCGGCGGCGCGGGGCACGTGCTGGCCTACGACGACACCACCGGCAAGTTCGCCGACTACCTGCGCGATGCCGACGGCAAGCCGGTCGCCATCGAAGGACTGTGGGCGCTGATGTTCGGCAACGGCGAGAGCCTCGGTGACGCCGACTCGCTGTACTTCACCGCGGGACCGGACGACGAGAAGGACGGTCTGTTCGGCAAGCTTCGCTTGAAGTAGTCGCGCTCCGCAGCAGCCCGCACCGAATCGGTGCGGGCTGCTCGCGCTTCAGCGGCCTCCGTTCGGGGCCGAGGCCCGGGGTTCGGTGCGCCGTTCGCGGATAGCCGACTCGACTTCGTCGACCGCCGTTCGGATCGTCGCCCCGTAGCCGTCGTCGGCGAGCGTGTGCAGACGTGTGCGAGCGGCATCGATTTCGCGCTGTGCGGCGTCGAACGAGCCGAGCCTGCGATAGTCGTCGGCGAGATTGAGGTGCAGCGACGGGTAGAACGCGGTCACCCGCAGTGATTCGTCGAAGGTTCGAGCGCGAGCGTCCGAAAGGCTGTCGGCGGCGTCCAGTGCGCGGATGTCCCAGGTGAGCGCTTCGGCCGCGTCGTCGTACAAGTCGGCCAGGTAGTGGGCGAGGGTGCACCGGTGCAGTGGGTCGCCCTGTGGGCCGAGCGAGGCCCATACGGCGAGCAGAGCTTCCCGCGCGTCGTCCGGACGGCCTTCGCGGCCGAGTGCGACGGCGCTGGTGATGGTGTTCATGGTGTGGTCGTTCATGCGGAACTCCTTCAGGTGGGGGATGGACGCGGATCGTTTCGTGTGCGAGGCCGAACGGTCGGCGTCGGGCGGCCGATCGATCGGAAGTAGTGGCGGTGGGCGGGAACTTGCGATTCCGAGATGGGTGATCGATCGGAAGTAGTGGCGGTGGGCGGGCACCTGCGATACCGAGATGGGTGATCGGATCGCGGTGCCAACAGAGCGGGAGGGACGCGGTGGTCCGTGCCGCGCAGTGGTTTGCGCGGGCGATGGCCGTCGGCGCGGACGACTTATGCGGAGGCGTTGTGGTGGAGAGACCGGACCGGCATGGCCAGGGTGGTGAGGTCTCCGTCGGTGGCGGAGCGCAGCACCACCGGCTGATCGGCGGCGATGATGTCGAGCATGAGGTCGGGGCCGAGCGCGGTGTGGACGGCGGGCAGCAGTGTCGCGGGGTCGAACGACAGTGTGACGGCGGAGCCGGTCACCTTCGTGGGCAGGCTCTGCACGTCCCCCGGCACCGATACCGAGATTTCGGTCGGATCAATCGCGAATTGCAGTGCTTCATCCGATTTCTCGAGAACCCGCAGCATCAAATGCCGCGCGACGACCACTCTGGTGCGCACCGGTCCCAATCCCGCCAGTACGGCGCGGTGGTCGGGGAAGGGAGCGTCGATGACGGCAGGTCGGTGTTCCGCGCCGCCTCCCGTCAGAAGCAGCCCGCCGCCGGACGGTGCGGCGACGACCTCGTCCATGCCGCGCAATCGGTCGGTGATCGACTCGAGCCCGTTCGAATCGAGCACCACGGACCACTCGCCGCCGTGCTGCCGGTTCGCCACCACGGTGCGGGTGCACAGCCGGTAGCGATCGGTCGCGGTCAGGGTTACCGCGTTGGCGCCCGCTTCCAGCAGAACACCGGCCAGCACGGGTATCTCGCGGGTACGGGCCACCGCGGTGCGGACCTGGTCGAGCGCCTCGGCCAGCGTCGCCGCATCGATCGCCACCTGCGTGCCGAGCGACTGTTCGACCACGGCGGCGACGCGCGCGGCCTCGTCCGCTCGCCGCGCCAGTTCCGCGACGTGACGATCGAGCAGGTATCGTGCCCGGTCGGTGTCACCGGCGAGGATCTCCGCGATGGTGTCCAGCGGCAGATCGATCGAGCGCAGCTGCCGGATGAGCACCGCCCGCTCCCGCTGCGCCTCGGTGTAGTAGCGGTATCCGGTCAGCGGATCGACTCTGGCCGGAACGAGCAGGCCGCAGTCGTCGTAGAACCGCAGCGCGCTCGCCGTGAGCCCGCTGGCTCGCGCGAGCACGCCGATCGTGATCAACCCTGTCGACTCCGTACTCACCACCCGGCCATCATGGAGCCTCAACCAACTCGAAGGTCAACTTCGCGGGTGGAGCAACCAATCGCAGTCCATGTGTTCCGCTGCTGGAACGCGATGCGCACGCTGCCGAGCTGCGGGAAAGCCGAAGTTGCCGCAGCCCGCCAGGGCGCAGTGTCCGCGACTTCGCGGGGCTGTCGGTGTTGCCCGCCGCGAATCAGGTGGTGCACAACCGCAGGACATGGCAACTGGACGGGCAGACCGAGGCGCTCGACATCCGGCCGCGTATGTGCGCCGGCCACGTGAAAGCATCGACGAGCTTCAGCACTTGCGGCAGGATTGCGATGAGATCCAGCATCGGCGGCCGGTCTCCGCCTTCGGGCGGTGTCGCGAAAGTTTCGCGACTGGTCGAGGTAGAGCACACGGCCGTCGCCTGTCACTCGGACGTGCTCTAACAGAGGGGCCAAGGGTGGGGGAAAACGCGCCGGTGAACGGTTCCTTCATCCTGACCATGCTGTGATTCGCGTCTCACGCATACGAGGTCGCCACTCGCAGAACCGCGAACCGTCGAGCCTGGCGCGAGTCAGTCGGCCCCGGCCTCGATGGGGGTCACGCGCCAGCGGCGCGACCAGTCCCAGACCGATCCGAGTGCCGTGCCGAGTTCGGCGCCCGCGGTGGTCAGTTCATATGACTTGTCGGGGTTCTTCGCGATGAGGCCCGCGGATTGCAGGTGTTGCAGGCGCACCGAAAGCATGCTCGAGGAGCAGTTGCCCATCCGTCGGCGCAGTTCGAGGAAGCCGAGGCGGTCGGGTTCCAATTCCCACAGGATGCGCAGGATCCAGCGTTGGCCGAGTAAGTCCATCGTGGCCAGTAACGGCGCGTTCGCCGGGTCGTCCCGCCCACGCGGCGGCTTGGGTTCGTTTGCGCTTCTCATTTAGAACCAGCATAGTGGTTCTGAATCAGAAGCACTGGCCCGGGTGCCGGGCGGACCGAAAGGGTGACGGTGGACGAGAGGACCGGTCGGCGAATCGTTCTGATCACGGGTGCCTCCCGCGGCATCGGCGCGGAGACCGCCCGGGTGCTCGGTACGCGCGGCGACCATGTGGTGATCAATTACCGGGAGAAGGCGAAGCGGGCCGACGCGCTGGCGGGGTCGATTCGGCAGGCGGGCGGCAGTGCCTCGACGGCGGGCGCCGACATCGCCGACGCGGATTCGGCCCGGGCGCTGGTCGCCGGGGTCGCCGAGGAGTTCGGCCGTCTCGATGTGCTGGTGCTGAACGCGTCGGGTGGGCTGGAGCGCGATGCCCGGCCCGACTACGCCATGGCCCTCAATCGTGACGCGCAGGAACGGCTTGTGCGGCTTGCACTGCCGCACATGCCTTCCGGTGCGCGGATCGTTTTCGTGACCAGCCATCAGGCGCACTTCCACGGCCGCAAGCCCGTCCCCGCCGACTATGAACCCATCGCCGCCAGCAAGCGCGCGGGCGAGGACGCGCTGCGCGCCATGATCCCGGAACTCGATGCCAGGGGCATCGCCCTGCACGTGGTCTCCGGCGACATGATCGACGGCACGATCATCGTCCAACTGCTGGAACGCCGAAATCCCGACGCCGTCGCCGCGCGCCGCGAGCATGGCGACTTGCCCACGGTCACGGAGTTCGCCACCGCGGTCGCCGATGCCACCGCCGCCACCGCTGACCCCGGCCACACCATCTACATCGGCGGTCTGGACTATCTCGACGCGCAAGAGATCACATCCTGAGGCGATGCCGACCCGCAGGCATGACGCACTCCGGCCGTGGGCGGCAACCTGCCACGCCGCGTGTCGATCGCGCCGCGGGGAATAGAAGCGCTCCGGTAGTGCCCGGGAGAACCATCCGGAACGCGCGCTTCGAATTCGCACCATCAGACGCCAGCGCCTCGAATGCGGAGACGCCCTGCGGCGCGAAAGCTGAATTGCCCAGAGTCGAAGGGCTTGCCCGTGTGTGACGAGGTCGCCCTTGCGTTCGGCCTTGCCTCATGAAGAAGTGCGGCGGTGCAGTGCCGATCCGAGCGCATGCGGGCGCGTGATTCGGTGGTGAGTTCCCGGTGCGGCTCGGACGATCGAGTGATGGTGGATTACCAGGGCACCGCTCTGCGGATCGGATGGGCCGAGGCGCCGGAGCCGGTACGGGCGGAAGTAGAGCGCGTACTCGGAGACGCCGTCCACACTGCCGAGAATCAGCGCGGAGGGTTTCAGCCACGGTGTGGCAGCGCGCTTGCGCACCGTCGGCGGTGGTGCTGCCTTCGTGAAGGCGATCGAGGCGGAAGACGGTCTCGCGGTGATGTATCGGCAGGAAGCGCGGATCGCGGCTCGGCTCCCGGCGACGGTGCCCGCACCGCGATGCCGGTTCGCGACGGAGATCGCGGGGTGGTTCGTCGCGGTTTTCGACGATGTCGAGGGAGCGTTTCCCCGACTCGGCGAGCCGGGGGAGTTGCGAGACACTCTCGAGCTGGTGGCGCGATTGGCGGCGGAGCTGACTCCGAGCCCGCTGGCTGATGTGCCGACGGTTGCGGAAGCCTACGGACCGGAGCTGACCGGCTGGCGAACGTTCGTGACGGAAGGGCCTCCGGCGGACTTGGACAGTTGGTCGCTTCGTCACCTGACGAAATTGGCCGAACTGGAAGCCGCGTGGCCCACGGCCGCGGAAGGAAACACTTTGCTGCACACGGATCTTCGGCCGGACAACATGCTGCGGCGGCCCGATGGTGCGGTGCTGGCGGTCGATTGGGCGTGGGCCTGCCGGGGCGCCGCGTGGATCGACCTCGTCGCGCTCGCGCCGTCCATCGCGGCCGCCGGTGTGGATCCGGATCCGATCATCGCCACCCATTCAGTGACTCGCGACGTGGACCCCGTGGCGGTCGACGCTTTCGTCTGCGCGCTCGCCGGGTATTGGGCGGCGGCTTGCCGGAAGCCGGGACCGCCGCGTTCGCCGCGGTTGCGTGAGCATCAGTCAGTGTTTGCCCGGCTCGCCGGAGCGTGGCTGGCGTGTCGTCTCGGCTGGCCATAATCCCAGGAGATATGGCGCTATCGTCGAAAAACGCAAGGTCACTGGATGTTTGCCAAAGCTTTGGAGGGTGGTGTGTGACCGGATAAATCGGTCAATGGGCGTGTCGCGTGCGCGGAAGTGATCGAATTCGACGCGACCCGGGCCACTCTCGGTCACGCTGGGCATATGTGGATGTTCGGGCAGTGCCGGGACACCGGCGAGGCAAGGCATCGCGGGCGCGACCGAGACGCGTCCACGCTGGTCGGAATGGGGGTCCGGAGAATGGAACAGGTGTCCGAGGCCCGGGTGATTCCGGGCAAAGAACTCCTGCTGGCTGCCTTCCGGGGCTTGCCGCACATGGATCATCCGATGCTGGAAGCGGCCGGAGAACTGGCTCAGCTGCACCAGACACGCGAACGCACTCCCGCGAGCCGGTGCGACAAACTCGACCGGCGTCGAGTGCAGCTCGTGCGCGGCATCGACCGCTGGGTCACCCTGGCGACGCCGATCCCGCCGCCGGCCGCGCCCGAACACGCCGAGACCGTGGGCCACATCGTCGACCGGCTGGCCATGCTGGCCGCTCAGGCGTTCGTGGCGCTGGCGCACGCGCCGGAATCGGTCTTCTACGACGCATGGGTCCGAATCGACGAATTGGCCGACGGTTACCAGGATCTCATCGACGACCTGCGTGCCGGAGCCAGACGACTACCCGACGGGCGCTACGACCGCTGGTAGCTACCGACTTCGCCCGAACAGCCGGAACGAGCGGCGGCGCCGACGTGGCAGAGTCGCGTACACCATGGTCATGTCGGCGAAGACCTCCGCCTCCCGCTCGCGATCGACGCCGAACTCGGCACGGCCGAGGACGTGGTCGATCGATTGCGGCGAAATCGAGGGCAGGACGACGGCCAACGAGGGCGGCAACGGATCGCCGCGTTCTTGGTCGTTGTGGTGACCCAAGAGCATGTGACCGATCTCGTGCAAGATGACGTGATCGGCGTTGCGGCCGGTCGCCGCGGCGTCGTAGACGATGATGTCGTCGTGCTTGCGTGCCACCCACAAGCCGCCTCCGCCGCAACCCATGTCCGCCAACATCGCCTTGGGCACCGGATGCAGGCTGATCGAGCGGCCGCGATGGGCGGCCACCGCGGCCAGGTAAGCGGTCAGATTCCACGGGTTCGGGAGGGGCACGGTCCGGGTGGCATCGCCGAAACGGGCTTCCATGCTGGTCATCGGCGCCCACCTTACCCATCGGTCGGCGACTAGTCATCTGCGGAATCCGGGCATACCGACAAAAGGTGATCCGCGGCGGGACAACGCGATCGGTCACTAAGCGGATGACCCGCTGTCCAAGGGTTGTGCCCGCATGGCCCGAATGGCCAGGTAGTTCAGGCCCCACAGTGCGACCCCGATGGCCAGCAGCACGCCGGCGATGGCGTATTGCGCCGGATTGCGGTCGGTGAAGGGTGTGACGAGAAAGCCGCAGCTGAGCGCGCCGACGACCGGCAGCGGCGTCGGCGTCTTGAAGTGCTTGTGCGACACAGGGTCTCGGCGCAACACCAGCACCGCGACGTTGACCACCGTGAACACCGCCAGCAGAAGCAGGGCCGTGGTGCCACCGAGTTCGGGTACCTCGCCGACGAACAGGATCAACCCCAGCGCGAGCAGCGTGGTGAAGACGATGGCGGTGACGGGCGTCCGGCGCCGCTGGTGCACGCGGCCGAACGGCCGGGGCAACACGCCTTGACGGGCCATGCCGTAGATCAGTCGGCTGGCCATCAGCATGTTGATCAGCGCCGAATTGGCGACGGCGAACATGGTGATGTAGGCGAAGATGTGGGTCGGGAAGCTCGGCGCGCCGACCTGGACCACTTTGAGTAGCGGCGTGTCGCCTTCGCCGAGTTGGTCTGCGGGCACGAGTGCGACCGCGCTGATCGATACCAGCACGTAGATGAGCCCGGTGATGATCAGTCCCGCGAGCAGCACCTTCGGGAAGATGCGGGTGGGCTCCTTGCACTCCTCGGCCATGTTCACCGAGTCCTCGAAACCGACCATCGCGTAGAACGCGAGCGTGGTGGCCACGATGACGCCGCCGACCGCGTTGCGCTCCCCGGTGTCGAATTCGACGATGCGGGAGAAGTCGCCGTCGCCCACGCCCAATGCCCAGCAGCCGATCCCGATGACGATCAGCAGCCCGGTCAGCTCCACACAGGTGAGCACCACGTTGAGCTTGACACCCTCGCTCACCCCGCGCAGGTTGATCGCCGCCACCACGGCCATGAACAGCAGCGCGATCACCGTCACCGCGGTGCCGCTGCCGAGATCCGGATCGAAGGCCTCGGCGAAGTTGGCCGCGAAAGCCCGCGAGGCCGTGGACGCGGAAGTGATGCCGGAACTCATCACCGCGAAAGCGACCATGAACGTGAGGAAGTGGATGCCGAACGCTTTGTGCGTGTAGAGGGCCGCACCCGCGGCGTGCGGGTACTTGGTGACCAGCTCCAGATAGCTGAGACCGGTGATGAGCGCGACCAGGAACGCCACCAGGAAGGGCACCCAGACCGCCCCGCCGACTTCGTTGGCCACCTTGCCGGTGAGCGCGTAGATGCCGGTGCCGAGGATGTCGCCGACGACGAACAACAAGAGCAATCCCGGCCCCATTACCCGTTTGAGTTCGGGCCCGGAGTCGGACGTCGGATCGGCTGTGACTTCGGACATGCGTCCTCCCCTCGGCAGTAGGGCGAGGGTACCCATTCCGATACGGAATAGTCGTGCACCGGGCCGTATTTCGCCTGGATTTCACCTGCCAGGGGCGGGCTGCTAGCCCTCCCGATCCATCTGCCCCGCGGCCTCCACGATCATGGCCGCGGAGTCGCGCGGGCTCAGCGCCATGGCGCGCAGCTGGTCGAAGATCACGCCGAAGCGACGGATCTCGGAGTGGCCCTCGATCAGCTCGTCACCCGCGATGCCCTCCACATAGACCAGCTCGGGATCGGCGGGGTCGGGGAAGTCCAACAAGGTGAACGAACCCGCCATGCCGGGGTGCGCGCCCGCGTCGAACGGCAGGATCTGCAGGATTACGTTCTTGCGCTTGATCTCTTGCAGCAGTCGCTCGAGCTGCCCCCGCATCACCGCGGGCCCGCCGACGGTGCGGCGGATGGCGGCCTCGTCCAGGACGACCCAGAGTTCGAGCGGGTCGTCCTTGGTCAGGTTGACGGCGCGATCCATCCTCGCCTTCGCCCTACTCTCCATGACCGACGCCTCCAGCTTCGGCATGGAGGTGTCGATCACGGCGGTGGCGTACTCGTAGGTCTGCAAAAGGCCTGGAATGAAAGAGGTTTGGTAGTGCCGCGCGGACAACGCCTCGGACTCGAAATTGATGTAGGCGGCGTAGACCTCCGACACGCTGCCCTCGTAGGCGCGTGACATGCCGGGCTTCAGCGCGTCGGACAGCAGCTCCAGCGCGTCCTCGCGCTGCTCGTCGCCGATGCGGTAGAGGTCGAGCATCGCCATGAGGGTGCGCCGCTGCGGCCGCGCCTGCGCGGTCTCGATCCGGTACAGCGTGGTGACGTTGATCCCGGTCTTCGCGCTGACCTCTTCTTTGCTGAGCTGAGCGTTCTCGCGCATCTCGTGCAGCATCGCCGCCAGCCGCCGCAACCGGACGGTCAGTACGGTGCGCTTGCCTGCCATCAGTCCAACCCCTTCGGTGTGCGCACTTGCTGGAACGTGTTCTGACGTTCGACCTCGAATGCGGCCTGCGTGCAGCGGATCTGTGCCTGGTGTGGGCACAGCAACAGAGACTACCTCCCGTGATGCACCTTATGGTCGGTGTTTTCGTGTGCGTTTACGGCCGCTGGGCGATATCGCGGGGCGAACCGGACCGACCGCTCGGTTGCGGGGGTATGTGGAGACTCGCCGAACTGTGCGGAGCCGCTTTCCGGGCGGTGGGAACGCCACGCTCGAACGTGATCGCCGGACGACGCCGCGCGTCCGTGCGGGCCGGGAGAGGCCCGGCTGCCGCGCCTGGGCGACGCAACGCGGCCGGTGTGGATTCCGGCTCGGGGCGTGGGCAATAGCGCTGACCGCCCGGCATCACGCCCATTGCGGATTAATTGCCAATGCATTCATACATATGAACTAAGTCCATAGTGTCGAGCTAGAGGGCCTTTTCGTGATGATGCCGAAAGTTTGCCACAATTTGGTTTCATCTCGTGTTCCCGGCCGTGGCCCTCGGGCGCCGATGGATAATGACCGCGTGACGAGGATGGACGACCTCGCGCTGAGAAGCGCCTCCGCGATCGAGAGCGTCATCGCGGGCACGCCGCAGAGCGTGGGCAGCTTCCGCTTCTGGTTCGAGGATCAGCGATGGGAATGGTCGGACGCGGCGGCCGCGATATACGGCTACACCGAGGGGAGTGCGCGACCCAGTACGGAGCTGTTGCTGGCGCACAAGCATCCCGACGACCGCGCTCTCGTCGCCGAGTCCATCGCCTCCGCCGTGCGAACCGGTGAGCCGTTCTGCGGACGTCACCGCGTCATCGACACCGCCGGGCGCACCCATCACGTCATCGTCGTCGCCGATCGCATGCTCGACGACCAGGAGTCGGTGGTCGGCACCGCGGGCTATCTCATCGACGTGTCCGGCACACTCGAGGAGAACCGGCAGGAGATCCTCGACGACACGCTGCCCGAACTGGTGCAATCACGGGCGGTGATCGAGCAGGCCAAGGGTGTGCTCATGGTGGTCTACGGCATCAACGCCGAACAGGCCTTCCGGGTGCTGCAATGGCGCTCCCAGGAAACCAACATCAAGTTGCGGACCCTGGCGCAACAACTGGTCGGCGAGGTTCCCGCGATGGGTGGCGGTCCCGCGGCGCAACGGGCGCGCTTCGACCATCTGCTGCTGACCATGCACGACGTCCTGGCGTCGAAGTGAGCGCCGTACCGGTGACCGATACCCGATAGGCGGCCCTACGGGGAGGTCGCGTCCGGCGACATCGGCACCGGAGCACCCTGCGCGTCCCGTACCGGCCGCTTGCGTCCATGCGCCATGTCGACTCTCGAGCCGTGGCGCCGCGCTGCGGACCGAGCTCTCGTTTGCCGCGGTGTCGCCGTCGAATACGCGATGCACCAATGCCATTCAGGGCGCGAGTGTTGCGTGATCTTCGCCCTTCGACCGGTCCCACTACCGATAAGTCGGAGACAATTCATTAGAAGTAACCATAGTGGGAGGGAGTCGTTGTGGTCAGTGAGTACACATCGGCACTCGAGCGGGAGATCGTCGACATGCGCGGGCAACACGAGATGTTGCTGCGGACCGGGCGGCAGTGGTCGTTGCGCGCGATGTTCGGCACACCCGACTGGGACATCATCGACTACTGCCGCGACTTCCGGCCCAATCGGTTCGGGGAGCAAGCCTGTGCGGAGGTGGAACGTTTCTGCCGCGAGCACGGCATCTGGCTCGAGCCCGCGGGCCCGCACTACAACAGCATGACGCCCTATCTGCACCCCGGCGCCGTCAGCGCCGAGCGGATGACGATCATCGGCCTGTACAACGCGATCCTGTTCTGGCTCAACGACACTGTCGGCCGGGAGAAGTTCGGGCACCTCGGCGACGACGAACAGCGACAGGCGCGGGTGGCGATCGATCGGCTGTGCGCGCTCCTGTGCACGGGGTCGGCACCGGCGGACGCCACCCCGTTGGAGACCTCGACCTCGGCGTTCCTCACGATGCTGTCCGCCCGCGCGGACGCGGACTGGCTCGATCGGTTCATCGAAGCCACCGTCGCGCACCTGCGGCCCGCGATCCAGGACCAGAACGCCCGGGCGCGCGGCGGGTTGCTCAGCGTCGCGGAGTACATCGATCTGCGGGCTCAGGTCTCGGGTATGTACCCGGCGATCGCGCTGTGCGAGTTCGGCCGGGACGACTATCTGCCCTGGGAGCTGATCCGGCGGACGGGGCTGGCCGGGGACCTCCTCCGGCTGCGGGTGCTGACCGTCGAGATCGGCGCGTTGATGAACGACGTGTTCTCCTTCGAGAAGGAGTGCATTGTCGATCTGGCGGATTTCAACTTGATTCCCGCGGTGTTGCTGAACCACCCCGGATACTCGCTGGAGGACGCCGTGCGGGGCGCCACGGAGATCGTGCGCGCGCGCCTGGCCGAGTTCCGGGAACTGTGTGCGGTCGCCACCGAACGGTGCGACCGACTGGCAGCGGTGGACGCCGCCTTGGCGTCCACCGTCGCGACCCACCTCGCCGATCTGGTCGCCTGCGTCCAGGCGACCTGGGTCTGGCAGGTGAAGACTCTGCGGTACAAGGGGGCGTCGATCTTCCGGGAGAACGGGTTGCAGTTATAGCTCCACTCTCACCATTCCTGGGAATGCTTCCAGGCGGCAGTACTCGACGGTCTCGAACATGTGTGGATACGATGCGTCGGGGGCTATCTCCGGCCTGAATGGTGAGGGGGTTGCGGTGGAACAGATCGAACTCGCCAGGATGGCGAACATGTGGTGGCGCGCTCTGCAGGCCGTCGCCGGTGGGTCCGCGTCTGTACCGGACCCCGAGCTCGCGCTACTCGGGATGGTCGAGGAGCTGGCTTCCGGCTTGGAAGCCGAACCCTTCGACGCGAGCGTCGGCAGGCGTGTCGGCGCGTCGCTGGCCTCCGCGGGACTCGACGACCCGGCCGTGCCCAGTACGTCGGCCCAGGTCCTGTACGGGCTGGCCGAACAGGCGACGGCTCCGGAGGCCGGCCGACGGCTCGCGGCGCTGCTCGCGGAGGTCGGTCAGGGATACGAAGCCCAGCGGCGCGCGAACGAGGACGCGCACCGATCCGATGACGAGCGGTTCCGTGTGGTGTTCGACAACGCAGCGATCGCGATCGCCATCGGTGACACCGACGGTACGTTGCTGGATGTCAACCGGGGTCTGGCCGAGATGATCGGAGTCCCGGTGGAAAGCTTGCGCGGGGTGTCGGTCTACGACTTCGCGCACCCCAACGACCGCGAGGGCATCCGCACGCTGGTGTACGAGAAACTGGTCCCGGCCGGTGCGGGCACGGTGAAACTGGAACAGCGCATCCGGCGCGCCGACGACAGCTACGGGTGGGCGTCGTTCGCCATCACCTTCGTCAAGGGCGCGGAGGGGCAGAGCGATTACCTGCTCGCGGTCGGCGAGGACGTCACCGAACAGCACCGGATGCGCGAGGAACTGCACCGGCAGGCCCGGCACGATCCGCTCACCGGACTGCCGAACCGGCGGCATCTCATCGAACGGATCGACGCGATGATCGACGAGGCGCGCAACGGGGATCGGGCGGGATTGTGTTTCGTCGACATCGACCGCTTCAAGCACATCAACGACCGCTACGGCCACGGCACAGGTGACCAGATATTGACCGCGGTCGCCGGACGTCTGCAGGATAGTGTGCGCGGATCCGGGTGTCTGGTCGCCCGCATCGGCGGGGACGAGTTCGTCGCGCTGATCCCGCCGCCCGCCAGCGATCACCGGGTGGCCACCGTGGCGAACAGCCTGCTCGAGGCGCTTGTCGACCCGATCACGGCCGGTGACCGGCGACTACGCATGTCGATCAGCATCGGCGCGGTCGTCACCGCGGTCGCGGGCGCGGACGCCGAATCGCTGCTCGACGCGGCCGACACCGGCCTCTACCGAGCGAAGGCCGACGGCAAGGGCCGGTGGGTGTTGCACATTCTGGACACCGACACTTCGCTCGGTCCGCAACCGGTGTTGTGAGGGGCGGAAGCGATCCACCGCCCGTCGGCGCGAACTGTCGCGGCCGAGCGATGTCCGGCGTCCGCGTTCGAGCAGAGGTAGCGCGGCGGGTGGCGACTCAGGCGGCCGATGGCGCTCAGCGGGCCAGCAACCTGCGCAGAAACGCGGGCGGGATCATCGGTCGTTCCTCGTCCCAGAGGCCTTCGCGCAGGTCGTAGTCCAGGCTGTGCAGCAACGACATGATCCAGGGGCCCTCGTCGAGCAGCGGCCGGATGAGACCGGCATCGGCGTACCGGACCACTACCGGGGCCAGCTCGTCCTTGGCCGCTTCGGTCTTTCCCGCCGCCGCGAGGCAGGAGGCGAGCAGCAGCGATGCCTGTGCCGCGGCGCGGGGACGTCGATCGGGGTCGATCGAATCCCGCAGCTGACGGGCGCGCGTGGACGCGGCGGTCACCCTTTTGGCGGCCCCCGAACGCAGCAGCATGCGGATAGCGGAGTCCTCACGCATTTCCGCGGCCATCGTGGCGATACCGCCCTCTCCGGCCGGCGGTTCGGTGACGTAGGTGGCCGTCAGGCCCAGCCGGACCTGCTCGTTGGCCACGCGGGTGGCCAGGCGCGGCAGCTTCATGGCCCGCGCCAACTCGGCGCCTTCGTCCAGCCGTCGCGCGGCGGCGGCCAGGTCACCGCGCAGGGCTTTGATCCGCGCGCCGGTGGCGTAGTTGGCCATCAGCAGGTCGACCGGGCCGCCCTCGGTGCCGAGCCTGCCCGCTTCGTCCAGCAGGCGCTCGGCCGCGGCGAGCTGGTCGCGTTCGTAGAGCAGCTCGCCGAGCAGGGCGCCGGCCAAGCGAGCGGCATAAGACCGCGGGCCCGACGAGGTGGTGGATATCTCGACCGCCGTGCGGAAGCTGTGTTCCGCCGTGGCGATGTCGAGTTGTTCCCTGGCCGCGATGCCGACCAGGCAGTGGCTGTACATCAAGGTGAATGTGCTGCGGTTCTTGCGATAGAAGGGGGTGGCCCAGTCGTTCCACTCCCGTGCCCGCTCGTAGTCGAACTTGGTGATCGCGGAGAACGCGGCGAGGTTGGCGGCCGCGCACAGCGCCCACGGCCCCAACGTGTCGGCCCGGGCCAGGCATTTGCCGACCACGGCGTCCAGTCCTTCCGGGTGGTCGCCGAAGGCGCGCTCCACGCTCTCGATGAGGTCGGCTTCGAGCGCGACATCGGGATCTGCGGCGGGCTCGTTCTCCAGCGACGCCCGTACCAGCCGTAACGCGGCATGCAGTTCGGTGGGCCGCCGCAGCAGCACGTGCGTCCAGGCGACACCGACCTGAAGCATGGGGCGGCTGGCGGCGATGCCGGGCGGGAGCTTGTCGAGCAGTCCCAGGAACGTGGCGAGCTGCCCGTCCTGCACCAGAGCGCGGGATTTCGCCTCGAGGAGGTCTGCGGCCATGTCGCCGTCGTCGGCGGCCAGCGCGTGGTCGATGGCCTCGCTGAGCATCCTGTTGTCGCCGAACCACGAGGCTGCCTTGCAATGCAGTTCGCGCACGCGCTCGGGATGGTCGCGCTCGAGGCGCTGGCGCAAGAACTCCGCGAACAGATGGTGGTAGCGGAACCATTCGCCGCCTTCGTCGACGCGGCGCAGGAACAGGTTACGGCGTTCGAGATTCTCGAGGAGGGCCTGCCCGTGCGGGTCCCCGGTCAGCGCCGTGGCGAGGCCGCCGGAGATCCGTTCGGGAAGCGAGGTGGCGAGCAGGACCTCGCGCAGTTCGGGCTCGACGGTGTCGAGCACGTTCTCGGCCAGGTACTCCGCGATGGCGTGATGACGCCCGGACAGGTGGGCGATCAGCGAGGCCGGATCGGGATGCTCACGCAGCGACAGCGAGGCCAGCTGCAAGGCCGCCGCCCAGCCCTCGGTGTAGTCGCGCAGCTCGGCGCTCTCGGTGTCGGCCAGGGTGAGACCGGTCTGCTCGGTGAGGAAGGCCCGCGCCTCCCCGGCGTCGAAACGCAGTGCGGCGGCGTCGATTTCGACGAGTTGGTGACGAACGCGCAGGGTGCCGAGCGGCAGGCCCTCCAGCGATCGGCTGGTCAGGATGATCTGCAGGTGCCGCGGCCCCTGGTCGATCAGGTAGAGCAGGGCATCGACAGCGGCGGGGTCGGTGATCCGGTCCCAGTCGTCGATCACCAGGGCGAACCGCTCGTCGCGTTCGTCGATGGCGTTGATCAGCGTGGTGAGCACGTAGCGCGCTGCGCTGGTGTCGCCCTCTTCGAGGACCGGGGCAAGGCCGGGCGCCAGCGCGGGGCTCACGCGGTTGAACGCCTCGATCAGGTGGGTCAGCAACCACACCACGTTGTTGTCGTCGCGGTCGACGTTCAACCAGGCCACGGCCACTTTCTCGGTGTCGGCGAGACGCTTGGCCCACTGGGCCGCGAGCGTGCTCTTGCCGAACCCGGCCGGGGCGTGGATGACGGCGAGGCGGGGCCGCGGCTCGGTCTGCAACGCGTCGATGAGGCGCTCGCGCTGGACCAGCGGCCGGGTGGGCATCGCCGGGCGGAACTTGGTCTCGGGTGTCGGCGGCGTCTTGGGGTGGGGAGTGGGAAAACGCGCTGTGGCGGTGAGCGGCCGCGTGCTGAGGTCTTCGGGCGCGGGCTGCTCGCCGGTGGGCAGGGTCATGTGCTCGACCGGCATGTCGTTACCGCGCTGGATCTCGCGCAACATCTCGCCGAAGGCGGCGGCCGAGGGCGGACGATCCGCGGGATTGTGCGCCATGCTGGCCTCGATGGCGGCCGCGACCTCGTCGGGGATGCCGTCGAGCCGCAGGTCCGGCAGCGGATCGGCGGAGATGCGCAGGAACTGCGCGACGATCTGCTCACCGGAACGTCGCTCGTAGGCCGCGTGGCCGGTGATCATGGCGAACAGCGTCGCGCCGAGCCCGTAGACGTCCGAGGCGACGGACGGAACGCCGGAGCGCAGCACCTCCGGGGCGGTGAACGCGGGCGAGCCGGTCACCACTCCCGTGGTGGTCTCGAAACCACCTTCGACGCGGGCGATCCCGAAATCGGTCAGTTGCGGCTCGCCGTAGTCGGTGAGCAGGACGTTCCCCGGTTTGATGTCGCGGTGCAAGATCCCGGCCCGGTGCGCGGTCTCCAGAGCGCCCGCCAGCTTGACGGTGATCCCGATCGCCTCGGGCAACGGCAGAAAGCCTTCCCGGCGGATACGGTTCTCCAGCGAACCGTGCGAGTGATACGGCATCACCAAGTAGGGGCGTCCGCTGCGGGTGGTGCCCACTTGGAGGATCGGCACGATGTTCGGATGCCCGGACAGGGCGCCCATGGCCTGCTGCTCGCGCAGGAATCGCTCGACGTTCTCCGGCTCCAGATCCGGCCGGGCGGTGAGGACCTTGACCGCGACGCTGCGGTTCAACGCCCGCTGCCTGCAGCGGTAGACGACGCCGAACCCGCCTTTGCCGATCACTTCGGGGTCGTCGAGACCCGCGCCCTCCAGTTCCCGCTCGATACCTGGAGGTCGATCGTGCTGTGTGGCGAACGGGTCCGAACCTGCCATGGCCCTGCTCTTGTCGGCTGTCTGTGGTCCTGCGGTAGATACCCAGTTTATGCCCAGCGAACCCTTTCCCTGGTTATTACGGCTGATATAGACCATGAGGTGGGAAGGGTATTATCGTCGGTTTCGGGGGCGGGCGCGGTGTGGCTGACGTGACTCGGCAATATCTGTACGTCGCGATGGAAGTCGCTGTCTCGCACCGTTTGTCGCGAAAGTACCTTTCCACGACATACGTCGTAGCGGGGGTGTCCGGGGCGCTATGACGTATGTCAGAATCCGCGCATGACCATCGACGTCTGGGCGCAGCATCCGACTCGGCGATTCCTCGCCCACGACATGTTCGCCTCGCTGCGGCGGTGGACCGGGGCCGTTATACCGACCGACGAGATCCCGTTGTCGTTCACTCTCGACGCGATGGATGCCGCAGGCGTCGACCGAGCGCTCATCTCGGCGTGGCACGCGCCGGAAGGCGTCCTCATCTCCAACGACGAGGTCGCGGCCTGGGCGGCCGAGGCGCCGGAGCGCCTGCTCCCCATCGCGTCGGTGGATCTGCGCAGGCCGATGGACGCGGTACGGGAGCTGCGCCGCCGCGTGGACCAGGGCTTCAAGGGGCTGCGGGTGCTCCCGTGGCTGTGGGAAGTGCCCCCGACCGATCGGCGCTTCTATCCGTTGTTCGCCGCGTGCGTCGATGCGGGAATCCCGTTCTGCACGCAGGTCGGGCACACGGGACCGTTGCGGCCGTCGGAAACCGGGCGCCCCATCCCGTACATCGATCAGGTCGCGCTCGACTTCCCGGAGCTGACGATCGTCTGCGGGCATATCGGCTATCCGTGGACCGAGGAGATGATCGCGGTCGCGCGCAAGCACGAGAACGTCGTCATCGATACCTCGGCGTACACGACGAAACGCCTTCCCGCGGAACTGGTGTCGTACCTGAAGTCCGGTAGCGGCCGCCGCAAGGTGTTGTTCGGTACGAATTATCCGATGATCTTCCCGCAGCACGCGCTCGACGGCCTCGCCGCGCTCGGCCTGGACGACGAGACTCGCGAGCTGTACCTGGGCGGCAATGCCCGACGCGTTTTCGGACTGGCCGGTTGACCGACTAGCGCGGCGGCGTGTCGGCGGTGTGTTGCGCGGCGTTCCGCGGCTGGGGGCCATAGGATTCCCCGGCGCGCATCGTGAGGAGGTCGAATGCTCTGGGTCGTACAGGTGTTCGCCGTCGCGGCCGCCCTACTCCATGTCGGCATCTTCGTCATGGAGTCCGTGCGGTTCGGCGACCCCAAGGTGTACCAGGGGGTATTCCGGGTTTCCGGAGCCGAACTGCCCGCGGCGCGGCCGTGGGCGTTCAATCAGGGTTTCTACAACTTGTTCCTCGCGGTGACGACACTGGTCGGCGTGGCCATCCTGCGGACGGTGCCCGCGGCGGGATGGGCGCTGGTGCTCGCCGGCTGCGGATCGATGCTGGCCGCGGCGGTGGTGCTGGTGGCGCACGACCGCCGGTTCGCCAGGGGCGCGGTGGTGCAGGGCGCCTTGCCCGCGCTGACGTTGCTCGCCGCCGTGACCCAGCTGTGAACGTGGCCGCGTAGTCGGGCCAGCGGCTGAGGATCGGTGCGACGCTTCGGTATCGGCGCGCGTGGCAAGGCGACCGCGAGGGGCTTCCCACGTCGTAAGGAAGATCGACAGCGCACTGTCGGCTACCGAACGTGCACAGCAGTGGGCGAATTCGTGTGCACGGGCCGGCGACCGGCCGAGCGGGCGGCCGGAAATGGGGAACGAGTGGTGGTGCTCGTCAGCGCCGACCGGCGCCGGAAGCGCTCGATCGGTGAGCCGAAAAAGGTTGCGACCGGTCTGCTCTGGGCCTCCGCGCGCCGTATGGAGCCCTTGACCGCAGAAATGCAGACGCAATCTTGCGTTCTTGCATCTGTACGTGCATGATCCAGCTAGCCTAGTTGTGACAACCCATCCGATGGCCGGGATAACCGAATCGAGAGCCAATTATGTTGGTACAAAGAGCGTTGGGGTCGGGTCAACTCGGAGTGCGGCGGTGAGCGCGCCGACGGTCGGCGCCTTACCGACCGCGCCGCAATTGCTGTGCGCTTTCCAGGGACGGCGTTTCCAAGACCGGGAACTGCTGCGGTCCGCACACGCACTCGCCGAGCTGCACCAGCGCCGCGCGCAGGTGGTGGACGCCGCACTCATCGCCGAAATCGACTGCCGGCGACTCGAACTGGTCGACGACATCAACGACTGGGTCGCGCAGGAGATCCCGCAGCATCGCAACGGCGCGTCGTTGCACACCGAAAGCCTCGGCGCCGTGGTGGACCGGATGGCGCGTAGCTGGGTGGATGCCAATCAGGTCATCCACATCGAGGGCGGGCGCAGCGACAATACCCATAAACATTGGTACCAACTGGCCGAGCTCGTCGACGGGTACACTGACCTGGTAACCGACGTGGCCGGTGGCCGCCGCCGTTTGCCCGAACAATGAGTTCGTCGCGACGGTGGTCTCGTCCGCGGTAGTGACACTGCCCCGCAGCGTCACTCGTCCGAATGGCGACGTCCCGGCGCCGAGTCCCACGACCGGCGGCTCCAGCCGGGCGCTCATGTCGCCGGCACAGTGACGGCGGGCGCAACGGGGCGCCCCGCCCGGCGTGCCGCGTGGTCGACTGGCGCGGCACGCCCGTGACGGATTCGCCTGCGTGGCAATTATTCAGCGACTCCGACTCGGTTGCCCGCGCGCGCTGCCCGGCGGGCGCGCCGCCGGCGCAGATAGCGACGGATCCGGCTCGCGCAGAAGTACACCAGCGCCAGACCGATGACGAGCAGCACCGCCGCGATCACCGCCGCCGCCAGAGGGTGGAACACGGCCAGGGTGACCACACCCGCGACGGTCACGTCCTCGGCGGTGCTGACCACGATGTTGCTGGCGGGCTCGGGCGAGGTGTTGACGGCCATGCGCGTTCCGGCCTTCACCAGGTGGCTCACCAGCGCGGCGGTACCGCCCACCGCGCCGGCGGCGAGCTGCGGCAGCGAACCGTCCTGTCCGGCCAGCAGAGCCGCGACCACGGCGCCCGCGATCGGCCGCACCACGGTGTGCAGAGCGTCCCAGAACGAGTCGAGATACGGGATCTTGTCCGCCACGGCCTCGATCAGGAACAGCGCTGCCGCCGCGATCAGGACATCGGTGCGCTGCAATCCATCCGGTACCGAATCGGTGAATCCGAACCGGCCCAAGATTCCGAGCAGCAGGACCACCGCGTATGCGTTCACTCCGCTGGCCCAGCCTGCGGTGAAGATGAGAGGTAGTGCGGACACGCGCCCATGGTAGGGCGACCGGGAGTGCAGTGTCGGCGGCGTGATCTCGTTGCCAGGCTGCCGAGCCGAACAAGGGGGTGGACTCCGCTGCCCGGCGCGGCTACCGGGTTGGGCGACCCTACATGCTCGACTCGGAGGCAGTGCATGCCCATTCCGTACGATCACGGACCGGCAGGCTAGCCGAGGTCCCTGCGGCCCTGCTCGATGAAGTCGCTCACCAAAGAATCGAGCCTGTTGATGAAATTCATGAGCACCGTATCGAGGGCGGCGCCGTCGAGCTTCCGTTCATCGCTGTCGGAAGGGGCCTCGGTCCTGACCGTATATTTCTGCACGAAGGGCATGTAGTGCTTGTCCAGCAATTCTTTGGTCTCTTCGGGAAATTTGGCCAACAGGTGGATCATGTCTTCGCTGGATGTCATGGAGGCCATATAGAGAGTGGACAGGAACTTGTTCATGCGCTGGCTGAACTCGACTGTCGCCGAGCGGAAGCCGTCGAGGTTGTCCACGCGAAGGAGACCGGCCATCTTTCCCGTCTGCTCCACGAAATTGAAAGTGCTCGCAAGAAATTCGTAGTATGACTTTTGGCGATTCTCGCGAGTCACCTGTATCAACGCTAGTTGCTGGTCTCTGTCTGCCTTGTTGACCGTGACGTACACGGCCGCCGACGCCGACACGACACTGGAGATCAGCGCAGCGCACAGGGCCGCTATGAGCGCGTAGCGTCCACTTCTGGTGGTCGCGTCCGCCTCGCGCGGGAGCACGTCCTCTTGCGCGGCCTTCGCGGTCGTGGAGTTTTCCTCGGACTGGTCGGGGGGTATCTCGGGCGACGAAGCCGCTTCATTTCTGTCTCGGTGCGGTGGAGGAGCTGGTTCAGTGGCCATTTTCACTCCCACCGGAAGAGGGCTTTCGGTCGACAGATGATCTTATGTGGACGGAGGACGTGGTCGGCGGAATTACTCGCTCGGGTGTCGCCTGTGCCGACGTGCCGGGATAGCTCGTTCCGAGGGTGTGCCGATCAGCACGGTGCCCGTGGTCCGGCCCTGTCCCCGGAGGCCCTCGGCACCGCTGGTGTCGGCCGATTACGCTGTTCGCTATGTCTGTCCGCACCCGCAAGCCTCTCGTTCCCGGTACGTTGTCGCCCACCCGTGAAGTCCCGCGCGCCATCGAGCGCCCGGAATACGCGTGGAAGAAGACCGCCAACGAGGGACGCGAGCCCTGGGTGCAGACCGCCGAGACGATCGAGAAGATGCGCATCGCGGGCAAGATCGCCGCGCAGGCGCTGGAGGAGGCGGGTAAGGCGGTCGCCCCCGGTGTCACCACCGACGAGCTGGACCGCATCGCGCACGAGTACATGTGCGACCACGGCGCCTACCCGTCGACCCTCGGTTACAAGGGTTTCCCGAAGTCGTGCTGCACCTCGCTGAACGAGGTCATCTGCCACGGCATTCCGGACTCGACCGTGATCGAGGACGGCGACATCGTCAACATCGACGTCACCGCCTACATCGACGGCGTGCACGGCGACACCAACAAGACCTTCCTCGCCGGTGACGTCGACGAGGAGGTGCGCCTGCTCGTCGAGCGGACCGAGGAGGCCACCATGCGGGCCATCAAAGCGGTGCGTCCCGGTCGGGCGCTGAACGTGATCGGCCGCGTCATCGAGTCCTATGCCAACCGTTTCGGCTACGGCGTGGTGCGCGACTTCACCGGCCACGGCGTCGGCCCGACCTTTCACAGCGGGCTCGTGGTGCTGCACTACGACCAGCCCGCGGTGGAGACCATCATCGAACCCGGCATGACGTTCACGATCGAGCCGATGATCAACCTCGGCGGCATCGACTACGAGATCTGGGACGACGGCTGGACCGTGGTGACCAAGGACCGCAAGTGGACCGCGCAGTTCGAGCACACCTTGGTGGTCACCGATTCCGGGACCGAGATCCTGACCCTCCCGTGACCGGAGGCCCGGCCGTGCGCCGGAAGACCGGCCCGCGATGAAGGGCGCGCTGCTGGTCGCGGGCACGACCTCGGACGCGGGGAAGAGCGTCGTCGTGGCCGGGATCTGCCGGATGCTGGCGCGGCGCGGCGTGCGGGTCGCGCCGTTCAAGGCGCAGAACATGTCCAACAATTCCGTGGTCACGCTCGACGGCGGGGAGATCGGGCGGGCGCAGGCGTTGCAGGCTCAGGCATGCGGGCTGGAGCCCAGCGTGCGGTTCAATCCTGTCCTGCTCAAGCCCGGCAGCGACCGCCGTTCCCAGCTGGTGGTGCGGGGCAAGGCGATCGGCACCGTCGGCGCCGAGGACTACTTCCGGCATCGGCGGGAATTGCGCGATGTGGTCGCCGCGGAACTCGCCGCGCTGCGCGCCGAATTCGACGTGGTCGTCTGCGAAGGCGCCGGATCGCCCGCCGAGATCAACTTGCGCGCGACGGATCTGGCGAACATGGGCCTCGCGCGCGCGGCGGGCCTGCCGGTGCTGCTGGTCGGGGACATCGATCGCGGCGGCGTGCTCGCCCACCTGTTCGGCACCGTCGCCATCCTGGAACCCGAGGACCAGCAACTGATCTCGGGTTTCATCGTGAACAAGTTCCGCGGCGCGGTTGAGCTGCTACAGCCGGGACTGGAGCGTCTCACCGAACTCACCGGTCGCCCGACCCTCGGTGTGCTGCCGTACGCCGAAGACCTCTGGATCGACGCGGAGGACTCGCTGGGCACCCTCGCCGACGCGCCGGTGGGCCGCCCCCGGCCGCCGGTGGGCGAGGAATGGCTGACCGTCGCCGCGATCCGGCTGCCGCGCATCTCCAACTCCACCGACGTCGAGGCGCTTGCCTGCGAACCGGGCGTCGCGGTGCGCTGGGTGACCGAGCCGTCCCGGCTGGCGAACGTCGATCTGGTGGTGCTGCCCGGCAGTAAGGCGACGGTGTCGGATCTGCGGTGGTTGCGGCGTACCGGCATCGCCGACGCGCTGGTGGCGCGCGCCGCCGCGGGCGGGCCGATCCTGGGCGTGTGCGGCGGATACCAGATGCTCGGCACCCGCGTTCTCGACCGCGTCGAGTCCGGCGCCGGCGCGGTGGACGGGCTCGGGCTGCTCGACCTCACCGTCGATTTCGCCGAGTCGAAGGTGTTGCGCCGCAGCGCGGGGCACGCGGCGGGCGTCGCCGTGCGCGGTTACGAGATCCATCACGGCCGCGTCACGCATCGCGGCGACCCGGCGTGGCTCACGATCGACCGCGAGCCGGAGGGCAGCGTCCGCGGCGCGGTGTGGGGCACACACCTGCACGGGCTGCTCGAGTCCGACGAGTTCCGCCGCGGGTGGCTCCGCGCGGTCGCCGCCGCGGCAGGCCGGTCGGGATTCGCTGTGGCCGAAGATGTTTCGGTCGCGGGGGTGCGCGCCGCGCAACTCGATCTGCTGGCCGACCTGATCGAAGGTCACCTCGACCTCGCCGCGCTCGAGCGCCTGGTCGCCGAGGGCGCGCCCGCCGGTCTGCCGATCATGGCCACCGACGTGGTGCTCGCGAGCGACCGTATCGGTTGACGGGAGCCACCCCGCGCCTTACCTTGCAGTAAGGAATTCGGCTCCAGGTAAGGCTGGGTCGAGCGAGTGCGGTCGGGTGCGAGGATGATGGCGGCGGAGAAGAGACCCAACAGCCGAGGGGGCAATGTGGTGTCGGCGACGGTGACCAGTAAGGGGCAGATCACCATCCCGATCGACGTGCGTGTGGCGATGGGATTGCGTACCGGAGTGCGGGTCGCCTTCGTCCCCACGCCCAGCGGCACCTACGAACTGGTGCCCGAAACGCGCACGATCAAGTCGCTGAAGGGCATCGTGGGCTGGTCCGGCTCGCCGATCGGCCTCGGGGAGATGAACGAGGCCATCGCGGGCAACGTGGTGGAAGGGAAGGCGCAATGATCGGCCTGGACGCGAACGTGCTGATCCGCTACCTCACCCAGGACGACCCGGAGCAATCCGCCCGCGCCAATCAGGTGATCGACGGGCTCAGCGAGAGCAAACCCGGCTACATCACGATGATCGTGCTCGCCGAGATCCACTGGGTGCTGCGCCGCGGCTACAAACAGGATCCCGAAGCGGTCACCGACGTGTTGCTCGGACTGCTCGATTCCAGCGAGATCGTGGTCGAGCGCGCCGACACCGTTCGCCAGGCGCTGCGCCGGGCCGCCGACGGCGCGGACTTCGCCGACGCGCTGATCCAGCAGCTCGGCCAGGAGGCCGGGTGTGACCTGACCGTCACCTTCGACCACAACGCAGGTGAGCGGGCCGGGATGCGCCTGCTCGCCTGATTCCGCCACCCCGGACCCGCCGCCACGGCGCCGCGAGCCGTGTAGCGTGAATCGGCATGGAATCTCGGCAGATCACGGTGGGTGACCGGGCGTGGACCGTGCGGATCGACGGACCGGAATCCCGGCACAGCGTGCTGCTGCTGCCCGACGCGGGCGAGCCGGCGGACGTCTTCGATCGGGTGTGCGCTCGCCTGCACACCTCGGATCTGCGCACCTTCGCGGTGGAGTCGATCGACGGCCTCGACGCGGCCGGTGTGACCGCGATCCTCGATGAGCTGGGGTTGCCGTGGGTCAACGTGGCCGGATGCGGCGCGGGTGCCGTGCTGGCCTGGCAGGCGTGCGCACACGGCTTCGGCCGCTTCCAGAGCCTGGTCGTGGCCGATCGCGGCCACCCGGCGACTCCCGGCGCCGACGGAACGGTGGTGGATGCGTCCACCGGTCCGGTCGAGGTGCCCACCACGCTCTTGGTGACCAAGAATCTGCCGCGCTCGGTGGCCGACACGTCGGGGCGGTTCGTCTACGGCGAATTCCGGGTGGTCGAGGTCGACGTCACCGACGTGGCCACCGAAGCCGACCACGAGCTGGCCACCGAGATCGTGCTACGCACCAGCCTCTGGTGACTTCGCGCCCTGGTAGTCCGCGAGCCAGTCGAGCCAGCTGTCGAGCTCGCGGAACGCCTGGGCCAGCGGTTCCGGGCCGGACAGGAACACGTCGTGCTTGGCGCCGTCGATCGGCACCATGTTGGTGCGGTCGCCAAGGCAACCCGACCAGCGCTGGATCTGTTTGACGTCGAGCACCGCGTCGGCCACGGCCACGGCGGGACCGTACTGTTTGGCGAACTTGGTCATCCGGGAGCGCAGGATCAGGGAGGGCACCCCGATGTCCAGGCCCTGGTGCAGCCGCGCGTGGCCGTTGCGGATCGCGCGCAGCCAGCCGAGCCGGACTGGAAAGCCCTGCAACGGCTTCCAGTCCAGGTTGTACTCCCACTCACCGGACGCCGAGTGGTGCAGGCTGTCGCCGTAGGTGCTGATCTTGCCGCCGGGCAGCTGGACCATCTTCCGGAACCGTCCCACGGCCTTGATGATCGGCGTTCCGATGCTCCGGTAGTACGCGGGACCCTGCAGGTCGAACCACGGGCTGTTGAGCACGACGCCGGTGATCCCCGCGGCGGCCGTGCCCTGGGCCCGATTGAGCCGGTCCAGCCACAGCGACACGACCAGGCCGCCGGTCGAGTGGGCGTTGAGCACGACGGGAGCACCGGTCTCGGCCCGGACGATCCGCAGCGACTCCGCCAGCTCGCGGTCGTAGAAAGCGAGATCCGTCACATAGTGGGGGGTCTGCCCTTCACGCAGCGACCGCCCGCATTTACGCAGGTCGAGAGCATAGAACTGGAACCCGCGCGCGGTGAAGTGCTCGGCCAGGTGCTCCTGGAAGAAGTAATCGGTGAAGCCATGGACATAGAGCACCGCGCCCGCGGTCTGCTCGACGTCGCCGGACGGGACGTAGCGCACCAGCGTGGCGACCACCTCGCCCTCACCGTCGGGGTCGGGACCGAGGTCCAGCGTGCGCTGCTGATAGTGCGGGCCGAGGACGTCGGGGCGCCAGCCTGCGCCATCCGGGGAGGTGCTGACCGGCTCGGCAAGCGACTGTTCGTTCGTCACGCGACCAATCTATTGGACGGTGTCGAACGCGGACAGTCCGCGGCCGCCGCCCGGCCGCCGAAGTGACGACCGTCTCTGTCGCATTCCGCACATTCTGCAGGTTCGCTGCGGGGTGGCGGCGTGGTGAGGTGCACAATTGGGCTTAGGTGAACGGCGGGTAACCTGACTCCCGCCATGCCGTTCGGAACCGGCGGACGCCGGAACCGAGCCACAACTACACCGTGCCCAGGCTGGTCCACCCGCCCGGTGGGCCCGCGCAGACAAGGAAGTCGATCTACCCGTGCCGAACGCTGCCATGACTGAAAAGACCGATGTAGTACTCATCGGTGCCGGCATCATGAGTGCCACCCTCGGCGCGCTGCTGCGGCAGCTGCAGCCGGACTGGTCGATCTCCCTGTTCGAGCGGCTCGACGCCGCCGCCGCGGAGAGCAGCGATCCGTGGAACAACGCGGGCACCGGACACTCGGCGCTGTGCGAGCTGAACTACAGCCCGCAGCGGCCCGACGGCTCGGTGGACATCACCAAGGCCGTCGACATCAACGAGCGCTTCCAGGTCTCCCGCCAGTTCTGGTCCTACGGCGTGGAGAACGGCATCCTGCGCGATCCGTCCGCCTTCATCAACCCCATCCCGCACGTCAGCTTCGTGCACGGCGCCGACGACGTGCAGTACCTGCGCAAGCGGTACGAGGCGCTGGCGCCGCACCCGCTGTTCGAGGGCATGGAGTACGTCGACAGCCCCGACGAGTTCTCCCGCCGCCTGCCGCTGATGGCGCGCGGGCGCGACTTCTCCGATCCGATCGCGTTGAACTGGACCGACGGCGGCACCGACATCGACTTCGGCTCGCTCACCCAGGAACTGCTCGCCTACCTCGGCGCCTCCGGCGCCGACCTGGCCTTCGGGCACGAGGTGCGTGACCTGTCCAAGCAGTCCGACGGATCATGGCTGGTCACGGTCCGCAATGTACGCACCCGTGAAAGTCGCACGCTGATCAGCAAGTTCGTCTTCGTCGGCGCGGGCGGCGGCGCGCTGCCGCTGCTGCAGAAGGCGAATATTAAGGAAGCGAAGGGCTTCGGCGGGTTCCCGGTGAGCGGTCAGTTCTTCCGCTGCGTGAACCCGGCGCTGATCAACCAGCACGAGGCCAAGGTGTACGGCAAGGCCGCGGTCGGCGCTCCGCCGATGTCGGTGCCGCACTTGGACACTCGCGTCATCAAGGGCAAGCCGGGCCTGCTGTTCGGCCCGTACGCGGGCTGGACGCCGAAGTTCCTCAAGGATGGCAAGAACACCGACCTGTTCAAGTCGGTGCGGCCGAACAACATCTTCTCGCTGCTCGGCGTCGGCGTCACCGAACTCGGCCTGACCAAGTACCTGGTCAGCGAGCTGCTGAAGTCGGAGGCGGGCAAGGTGATCACGCTGTCGGAGTTCATCCCGCGCGCCGAGGCCAAGGACTGGGAGCTGATTACAGCGGGCCAGCGCGTGCAGGTGATCCGGCGCAAGGGCGCGGGTGGCGTGCTCGAGTTCGGCACCGCCGTGATCGCCGCCCAGGACGGCACGATCGCCGGTCTGCTCGGCGCGTCCCCGGGCGCTTCCACCTGCGTGACCGCAATGCTGGACGTGCTGCAGCGGTGCTTCCCGCAGGAGTACGCCGAATGGACGCCGAAGCTGAAGGAAATGGTGCCCTCGCTGGGCGTCAAGCTCTCGGAGGACCCGGCGCTGTTCCACGAAGTGTGGGATTGGACCTCCAAGGCGCTCAACCTCGTCGACGGCGGCGACAACACGCCGAGACGTGCAGGGGTCGCGGCGAACGCCTAGGTTGTGATAGCAAGGCGCGATGATGTCAACGGTTGCTCTCAAACGCTCCTGGGCGCAGGATCTCGATACCGCGACGCTCTACCAGCTGTTGAAACTTCGCGTCGAAGTCTTCGTCGTCGAACAGAAGTGCGCGTACCCCGAACTGGACGGGAAGGACCTGCTTCCCGAGACCCGGCACTTCTGGCTCGATGACGAGGGCGAGGTCATCGCCACGCTGCGGTTGTGCGAAGAGCACCGCGACGGTGTGAAGAGCTTCCGCATCGGCAGGCTCTGCACCGCGGTCCCCGCTCGCGGACACGGGTACACCACGCGACTGCTGCAGGCGGCGCTGGCCGAGGTGGGTTCGGCGACGGTGCGCCTGAGCGCGCAGAGCTACCTGATCGACCTGTACACCAAGCACGGCTTCAAGGTCGACGGCCCGGAGTTCGAGGAAGACGGCATCGCGCACGTGCCGATGCGCAGGGGAGGCGAGTAGCCACTCCACCCGCCATTCGCACCCGCTCCGGAAGTCTCCGGGGCGGGTGCGGCGCTTTCGGGGCCCGCCCGCATCGGTTCTGAATCGAAGGGCCCTGTCGGATGGGTGCGGGCGCGCCCTTAGAGTTGGGGCGTGTCCCTGTCCCATGCCGAAACAGTGCCTACGTCCGATCAGCGCGGCCGAACACTTTCCACCTCGGACGGTGAGGCGGGATTTCCCTTCTCGGCGGTGGTCGGGCAGGAACGGCTGCAACTGGCGCTGATTCTCTGCGCGGTGCATCCCGGTATCGGCGGCGTGCTGGTGCGCGGCGAGAAGGGCACCGCGAAATCGACCGTGGTGCGCGCGCTGGCGCAGTTGCTCCCGCCGGTGGTGGACGAGACCGGCGCCCGGCCCGCTCGCTTGGTGGAGTTGCCGGTGGGTGCGACCGAGGACCGCGTGGTCGGCTCGCTGGACTTGGAGCGGGTGCTGCGCGACGGGGAGCAGGCGTTCCGTCCCGGCCTGCTGGCCGCCGCCCATCACGGTGTGCTGTACGTCGATGAGGTCAATCTGCTGCACGACCATCTGGTGGACGTGCTGCTGGACGCCGCGGCGATGGGCCGGGTGCACATCGAGCGCGACGGTGTGTCGCATTCGCACCCGGCGCGATTCGTTCTGGTCGGCACCATGAATCCAGAAGAGGGCGAGCTGCGTCCACAGCTGCTGGATCGATTCGGCCTGACCGTGGACGTGGCCGCCTCCCGGGACGTGGACGTGCGCATGGCGGTGGTGCGCCGCAGGCTGGACTACGAGGCCGACCCGGCCCGATTCGCCGCCGGGTACGCCGAGGCCGACCAGGAAGTGGCCGAACGGATTCTCGCCGCTCGCGACCGGCTGGGACAGGTGGCGCTCGACGATGTGGAGCTGCGCCGGATCGCCGCGCTGTGCGCCGCGTTCGACGTCGACGGCATGCGCGCCGACCTGGTCGTCGCGCGCACCGCGACAGCGCACGCCGCATGGCGCGGCGGCGACGCGGTGACCGAGGACGACGTGCGGGTGGCCGCCGAACTGGCGTTGCCGCACCGGCGCAGGCGCGATCCGTTCGACGAGCCCGGCATCAGCGAGCAACAGCTCGACGACGCCATGCGCGACGCCGCCGCGGAGGCGCAACGCGAACAGCCGTCGTCCGCGCAGCAGGACGCCGGGGAGGCCGACGGTGCGGTGACGGACGACGAAAGACGGGCTCGTCCCGGGGACGCCCCGGACGACCCCCTACCGCCGGAAGGTCCGGGCGGAGGCCATGAAGACCCGTCGCCGCCGGACGGTCCGGGTGGCGGGCGCTCGGGTGAAGGTCATACCGGCATACCGGTTTCCGCTGGTGCGCGGACACCGCGCTGGGAAGTGCCCGGAGTCGGCGAGGGCGCTCCGGGGCGCCGCTCACGCGCGGAATCCCGGCACGGGCGAGCGGTGCGTTCCAGCACCGACACCTCCTCGGGGCTGCACCTGCTCGGCACCGTGTTCGCGGCCGCGCCGCATCAGCATGCGCGCGGGCGGGCCGCCGGGCCGTTGCGGCTGGCTGCCGAGGACCTCCGTGGTGCGTATCGGGAAGGCCGCGAAGGGAATCTGGTCGTGTTCGTCGTCGACGCCTCCGGCTCGATGGCCGCCCGCGACCGGTTGTCCGCGGTCACCGGCGCGGTCGTCACGCTGCTGCGCGATGCCTACCAGCGCCGCGACAAGGTCGCCGTCGTCACCGTGCGGGGTGCCGAGGCCGAACTCGTGCTGCCGCCCACCTCGTCGGTCGACATCGCGGTGCGCCGGTTGTCCGGGATGCGCACGGGCGGGAAGACGCCGCTGGCCGCGGGCCTGCTGAAGGCGCGCGAGATCGTGCTGCGCGAGCGGGTGCGGGATCCGCGCCGCAGGCCCATGCTGGTGCTGCTCACCGATGGCCGCGCCACCGGTGGCGCCGACCCGGTTCCCCGCGCCCGTGCCGCGGCCCGCTTGCTCGCCAGGGACGCGGTCACCTCGATCGTGGTCGACTGCGAACGCGGCATGATCCGCCTCGGTCTCGCCGCGGATCTGGCTCGCGACCTGCGCGGCGGATATCTGCGGTTGGCCGAGCTGACCGGCGATTCGGTCGCCGATGTCGTGCGGTCGAGTTCCGCACGCCCGAGTGGTGCGGTTCGAGCGGCGTGACCGCGACTTTCGATCGGCGTGTCCACTACGTGCCGCTCGGCGGCACTCGCCTGGTGGGCGGCGCGATCGGTCGAGCGAGCACGCGCCCGTTCGGTCCGGGCCGGTTGTGTGAGGTCGTGGCTTCCGACCTGGACACGCTGTAGGTCGAGAGCAAGGAGATTCGATGCCCAAGGGTGTTCCCGAGACCGTTCCCGACGACGGACTGACCACGCGGCAGCGGCGCAACCAGCCGGTGCTCGCCGTGCACACGGGGCCGGGCAAGGGCAAGTCGACGGCCGCGTTCGGGATGGCGCTGCGGGCCTGGAACCAAGGTTTCGACGTCGCGGTGTTCCAATTCGTGAAGAGCGCCAAATGGAAGGTCGGGGAGGAAGCCGCCTTCCGCGCTCTCGGCACACTGCACGAGCAGACCGGCGCGGGTGGGCCGGTCGAATGGCACAAGATGGGCGAGGGCTGGTCCTGGACCCGCAAACAGGGCACCGAAGACGACCACGCCGCGGCCGCGCTGGCGGGCTGGCAGGAGATCGCCCGCCGCCTGGGAACCGAACAACACCGCTTCTACGTCCTCGACGAATTCACCTACCCCCTCAAATGGGGCTGGGTGGACACCGCCGAAGTAGTCGAAACCCTCCGCACCCGCCCCGGAAACCAACACGTCGTCATCACCGGCCGCGACGCCCCCCAACCCCTCCTCGAAGCCGCCGACCTGGTCACCGAAATGACCAAACTCAAACACCCCATGGACGCGGGCCGCAAAGGCCAACGAGGCATCGAATGGTGATCTCCGCGAGTGGCACATGGCTGCGGCGAATCGCGAGAGGGCCGCACGAGGGTGTACCACTCGTGAAGCGGAGGCGGGGATGAGAGCCGTTGTGGTGGCGGCGCCGGCGTCGGGGAGCGGGAAGACGACGGTGGCGACCGGGTTGGTGGGGGCGTTGCGGCGGGTGGGGCATCGGGTGGCGCCGTTCAAGGTGGGGCCGGATTACATCGATCCGGGATATCACGGGTTGGCGGCGGGGCGGCCGGGGAGGAATCTGGATCCGGTGCTGGTGGGGGAGGAACGGGTTGTGCCGTTGTACCGGCACGGCGCGCGGGGGTGCGATCTCGCCGTGGTCGAGGGCGTGATGGGGCTGTTCGACGGGCGGATCGATGAACACTATTCCGGCGCGGTGGCGGAGGGTTCGACGGCGCAGGTCGCGGCTCTGCTCGGGGCGCCGGTGGTGCTGGTGGTCGACGCGCGCGGGCACAGCCAGAGCCTGGCGGCGCTGCTGCACGGATTCGCGACCTTCGACAGCGGCGTCCGGCTCGGCGGTGTGATCCTGAATCGGGTCGGCAGCGAACGGCACGACCAAGTGCTGCGCGCCGCCTGCGATCGCGTCGGGCTGCCGGTGCTCGGGTCGTTGCCGCGCCTGGCCGAACTCGAGGTGCCTTCCCGGCATCTCGGCTTGATCCCGGCCGTGGAACACGGTTCTGCCGCGACAGCGGCGGTGGCGGCGATGACGGACCTTGTCGCCGCGCATGTGGACCTGCACGCCGTCGCCGCACTCGCTCGCTCGTCGGTGGCGGGACCCGCGTGGGATCCCGCCGCGGCCGTGCGTGGGCTCGAAGGGGTAGAGGACACCGCGGCGTCGCTCGGTGAAGCCGGTGACATGGCGGCGACGACATTTGTCGGCGGTGATCGGGACTCGCGCGTCTCCACGGAGCCTGGTGGTATCTCGCGAGCCGACGAAAGCACGGACGGCGCGATCGTCATCGGCGGACCCGCCGATCGGGAGGGTCCGCTGATCGCCGTGGCGGGTGGCCCGGCGTTCACGTTCGGCTATGCCGAGCACCGCGAGTTGCTGACGGCCGCGGGGGCACAAGTGGTCGTCTTCGATCCGCTGCACGACGAATTGCCCGCCGGGACAGCAGGGTTGGTGCTGCCAGGTGGCTTCCCCGAGGAGCACGCCGCAGAGCTGGCCGCCAATTCCGGCCTGTTGCGGGCGGTGGCCGAAGCCGCCCGCCACGGGATGCCGGTCCATGCCGAATGCGCCGGGCTGCTGTATCTGACCCGTTCGCTGGACGGGCACCCGATGGCCGGAGTGGTGGAGGCCGACGCCGCGTTCGGGCCGCGCCTGACGCTCGGTTACCGAGACGCCGTCGCGCTCGCCGACTCGCCGTTGTGGCGGGCCGGGGAACGGGTCCGTGGGCACGAATTCCACCGCACGCGCGTGGTGTCCGCGCCGCCACGGAATCCGGCGTGGGGATGGCGCGGAAGCGCGGGAGAGCGCGTCCAGGAAGGGGCGCTCAGCGGCAACGTGCATGCCTCGTACCTGCATACACATCCGGCGGGGAATCCCCAGGCGGTGCGTCGATTCGTAACGGAGACAGTGCGTTTCGCGAGTTCCCGTGCCGTCCGCTGAGATCGTCGTCGGCATCGGCCTGCGACCGCGTACTTCGGCCCGCACGATTCGCGCTGCCCTGCACGAGAGCGTGGGCGACCATCGGATCGTGTGCCTCGCCACCATCACGCGGCGCTCCGCCGAACCCGGACTGCGCGCGGTCGCCGCTGACCTCAGGGTGCCGCTACGGTCCTACTCCGCCGACGAACTGGCGGCGGTCACCGTCCCGAACCCGGGAGACCGGACGCGTGCCGCCATCGGCACGGCCAGCGTCGCGGAGGCCGCGGCGCTGCTCGCCGCCGAAGGCGGGCCGCTGGTGCTGTCCAAGCGCGTCGTGCACGGCGTGGTGCTCGCTGCAGCGCTGTATGAGCGATAGAGCCGTTCGACCCTGCTCCGGCCCCTGTTTCAGGGAGCGACCGAGCCCCAGTCGGCGAAGCCGGTGGGGTCGTGGCGGCCGATGCTGGCGTGCTCGAACAGGCCCCAGCCTTCGGCGTCGCCGCAGCGGGCGCGGGCCACGTGGTCGGTGACGCCGTAGGGGATGCGGGCGGCGATCCCGGGGTCGGTGAGGTCGTAGCGGCTGGAGGAGGACCAGTCGCGGCCTTTCCACTGGCCGTGCTGCCAGTCGGGATCGCCGCCGTAGCCGCACCCGACGTGCAAGGGAACGCCCGTGCCCGGCGTGATCTCGATCTCCAGGGGTTTGCCGTCCGGCGTGGTCAGCTCCAGTCGCGCCCCGACGGGAAACCTTGTGCCAGAACGATAGTCGATGGCGATGCGGGGCCAGCCGAGCTGTTCGGTGCGTCCGTCCGGCCAGATCCGGGTCGCGTCGTTGAGGGTGCGCCTGCCGTCCGGCTCCTCCTGCACGATGACCACGACGGCGAAGTCGTCGAACCGCAGCGGCACGTAGAGCCACCAGAATCCGCCCGAGGGCTCGGCGGCCGCGCGTCCGGCCGGCTCGGTCTCGCCGACCGGGCGGATGCCCCACGAACGATCCCTGGTCCCGGTCCACACCGCCGGGTCGACCATGATGTCGTCGCCGTCCACGTGCAGCGTTCCCGCCCACGAGCCGACCTGCGCGAATCGGGACGCGTCGATGATCGGCCGGTTGCCCGCGAGGATCAGGTGCGGTTGTTCCTGCACGGCGGGGAAGGCCCCGGTCCAGGTCAGGTCGAAGCCGAGATCGTCGTGCTCGCAGACCACCCGGATGCGCCGCAGCGGTTCGATCACTTCGACGCGGTAGCCGCCGACGCGCTGGTCGAGGCTCCGGTCGCCGAGCGCGTCGGAGAAGCGCACCGCGCGCACCGTGTCGCCGCGCCGGACGGCGGCGTAGGCGTCGGTCACCCCGAGGTTGGGGTACACGCCGAGACCGGTGATCAGGAACGTGCCGCCGTCGCGGTCGTGCGCGTTGAAGTAGCTGCGGTCGTAGAAGTTCCGATCGCTACTGGCCATCCGGGCCAGCGACAGCGGGGTCTGGTGGATCGGGTACTCGTCCAAGGGCACAGGCATGATCAGTCCCATTCGTAGGTTCCGTCGAGCAGCGCTTCCAGGCTTGCCCGGTGCATGACGTAGTCGTCGCGGTCCGGCGTGTCGGTGTCCTCGCCGAAGTGGATCATCCTGCGTTTCACACGCGCCATCACGATCGCGTGCCGCAGCGCGGCGTACACGAGGTAGAAATCGAGATCGCGCACCGTGTGACCGGTCAGCTCCTCGTATTTCGACACCACGTCGTCGCGGCGGAGGAAATCGGGGAGCCCCGGCTGCCCGAAGCGGGTGGCCAGGTCCTGGAAGAACCGGTGGATGAAGATCACCCAGCCCAGGTCGAGTTCCCGCGGCCCGAGGGCGGCCATCTCCCAGTCCAGCACCGCCACCGGGTCGAATTCGCGGTAGATGATGTTGCCCGGGCGGGCGTCGCCCCAAGTGAGCACATCCGGACCTGGGTCGGCGGGCCAGTGCTCCTCCAGCCAGGTGAAACTTCGCTCGATGAGTGGGATCTCGTAGCCGTCGTCCGCGAGCGCCCACCGGTACCAGGAGCGCTGCGCGGCGACGTGCCTGCGCAGCGAGTCACCCGGCCCGCTCAGCATCGGGAAGTGCGCAGCCGGGTCGGGGATGCCGTGGATCTTCGCGATCACCTCGACGGTGTTGCGGGTGAGCCGAAGGCGGTCGGCGGGATCGGCATCGAACAGCCAGCCGATGAACACGTACGGCGGGTTGTCCGTAGGCACCCGTCCGTCCACCCGGCGCATGACGAAGAACGGTGCGCCGAGCGGCTTTTCGTCGTTCTCCAGCCAGCACAGGCCCGGCACCGGCACGTCGGTGGCCGCGGCGACACCGGCCATCACCTGGTACTGGGTGGCCAGGTCGTAGGTCTCGAAGACCGGGAACGATCCGGCCTCGGGCGCCATCCGCGCCACGAACGACCCGCGCTCCGCCCGACCCCCGACGGTCCATTCGGCGTCGAACAAAATCGAGGTGCTGGACATGCCGCCGGACTGTGGACGCGACAGATCCGAGATGCGCGGCAACTCGTCCGCGGCGACCTTCGCGTTCAGCCAGCGCGCCAGGTTCCCGGCGAGCGTGTCCAGGTCGCGTTCGCTGACGGTCAGCTGCTGTCGCTGTGCCGGGTCCGGATCGTCGGTCATCATTGTCCTCCTGACACGTGCGGCCCGGGTGCACCGCTGGCGGTGCGCCGGGATACGCGACTGTAACGCGTTCTAGTTATTGACGGGCCGGAACCGGGAACGAATCCCGGCGCCGCTCGGTGCGGCGGGCACGTAGGCCGAAAGAAGTACCCGGAAATCCAGGGTTTTCCCGGAGGTCATCCCATGACCTGGTCGGATACTTTCGGCTGGCCAATCTGTCGGCCTGCGAGGGGAGCGGTGTGCGTACCGTCGAAATGGAAGTCCTGACGAGCGGCGAGGCGCGAACCGGTGGCGAGCGGCGGCCGTGGAGCCTGCCGGCCCGGATCGCGTTCCGCTTCGTCTTCGCCTACTTCGGTCTGTTCTGCCTGCTGTTCGCCCAGATCCTCTTCGTCTTCACCGGGATACTGAGCAAGTGGCTGCCCGAGAGCGCGATCCTGTGGCAGATGCGCACGACGAGCCCGCTGGTCGGGTGGGTCGGCGAGCATGTCTTCGGGGTCGAAGCCGTCTTGCACGAGAATTCGGGCAGCGGCGACCAGGCCGCGATCTGGCTGCTGATCTTCTGCGAACTCGTCGCCGCGGCGCTGATCACGATCGTCTGGTCGATCCTCGATCGCCGCCGTCGGGACTACACGGCACTGCGCAACTGGTTCCTGGTGTTCATCCGGCTGTGCCTGGGCGGCCAAATACTCTTCTACGGTCTGGCCAAGGCGATTCCGTCGCAGATGCCCGCGCCTTCGCTGACCGCGCTGCTGCAACCGTACGGGACGATGAGCCCGGCGTCGGTGCTCTGGAACCAGGTCGGCGCCGCGCCCATGTACGAAATCCTGCTCGGTACGGCCGAGGTGCTCGGTGGCCTGCTGCTGTTCCTCCCGCGCACCGCGACGGCGGGCGCGTTGCTCAGTCTGGTGAGCATGGCGCAGGTCTTCGTGCTGAACATGACCTACGACGTGCCGGTGAAGATCCTCTCGTTCCACTTGCTGCTGCTCTCGCTGGTGGTGCTGGCGCCGCAGGCCGGGCGGTTGGCGAACCTGCTCGTGCTGGAACGCCCGTCCGAACCGGCCGCGCAGCCGCCGCTGTTCGGTTCCCGCCGCGCGAACCGGATCGCGGCGGCGGCGCAAGTGGCTCTGGGCCTGTGGGTGCTGATCGGCGGTGTGTACATCGGCTGGCACACCTGGCGCGAGTCGGGTGACGGCGCGCCGAAGCCCGCGCTCTACGGCATCTGGACCGTCGGCGAGTTCACCAGGGACGGGCATCCGGCGCCGCCGCTGCTCACCGACGACGGCCGCTGGCGGCGGCTCGTCTTCGACCGCCATGGCACGACCGTGCAGAAGATGGACGACTCGTTCGTGCCCGTCGTGGCGGTGGTCGACGAGGCCGCGCACACCATTGTTCTGTCGGAGGCTCCCCAGTCGGCAGGCGCTCCGCCCGCCCGCCTCGGCGCCTTCACCTTCACCCGACCCGGTACCGACACGCTGTCGTTGACGGGTGAGCTGAACGGAACGCCGGTGACCCTGTCGCTGGACCGGATGGACCTGAATTCCTTCCCGCTGCGCGGCCGGGGATTCCACTTCGTTCAGGAATACCCGTACTTCCGCTGAAATCCCCTACGGCCACGGCTCTTTTCGATACCTTCGGTCTGCATCGACTCGGACTGGAGGGCCGTCGTGACCGAAGCGATCCTGGATCGGACAGACGCCGCCGCTAGCGCGGAGGACGCCGGAGTCCGGCCGTGGAGCGGGGCGACCCGGGTGACGTTCCGTTTCGGCTTCCTGTACTTCGGACTGTTCTGCCTGGCGTATCCGTCGATCGTCCCGGAGTTCCTCGGACTGACGCGCGAAAGGCTGCCGGACTGGGTGAACTACGGCGCGGCCCGCGCGCTGCGTCCGGTGGTGGAGGGGGTCGGGACGCGCGTGTTCGGCGCGTCCGTCGCGGCGAACACCGCTTCGATCAGCGGTGACCAGGCGTACTTCTGGGTGCTGGTGTTCGTCGTCCTGGTGGCCGCGGTGTTCGGAACCCTGCTCTGGAGCGTGCTGGATCGGCAGCGGCCGCATTACCGCGCCGTGCAACCGTGGTTCCTGCTGTTCGTGCGTTTGTGCCTGGCGGGGCAGCTGGTCTCCTACGGCATGGCGAAGGCCGTCCCGACCCAGATGCCGCCCACACCGCTGAGCCGATTGCTCGAGCCCTACGGGAACTTCAGTCCGATGGCGGTGCTCTGGAACCACATCGGGGTGTCGCCGCAGTACGAGATCCTGCTGGGCTCGGCAGAACTGCTCGCCGGTGTGCTGCTGTTCGTACCGCGCACCGCGCTGGTGGGCGCCATGCTCGCCTTGGTATGCACGACACAGGTGTTCGTGCTGGACATGACCTACGACGTGCCCGCGAAAATCCTGTCGTTCCACCTGATGTCGCTGTGCCTGGTGCTGCTCGTTCCGGAGGCCGGGCGTCTGGCGAACGCGCTCGTACTGGACCGGCCCACCGGACCGTCGACGACACCGCCGTTGCTGCACTCGCCCCGTGCCCGTCGGATCGCGGCCGCGGCGCAGATCGCGCTCGGGGTGTGGCTGGTGTTCTCGAACGCCTACACCGGCTGGGAAAGGTGGAACGAAGAGGGAGCCGGGCGGCCGGAACCTCCGCTGTACGGCATCTGGGCGGTCACCGACTTCAGCGTGGACGGCAACCCGCTTCCACCGTTGAGCACCGATCAATTACGTTGGCAGAAAATCGTTTTCGACCGGGACGGGGCGACCGTGCAACGAATGGACGGTCAGTTGGTCCCGGTGCTCGCCATGGTCGATCCCGGCGCGCGCACGCTTGTCATGGCCGCGCCGCCGACGGCCGTCAGCGGGGGACCGCAACCGCTGGGCAGTTTCGGCTTCGACCGGCCCGCGCCCGAACGGCTGACCTTGACGGGCACGCTCGCCGGGCAGCCGGTATCGGTGGCGCTGACCTCGGTCGCGCTCGAGGACTTCCCCTTGCGCAGCCGTGGTTTTCATTGGGTGCAGGAATATCCGTATTTCCGCTGAGCCGCCCGCGGCTCGGGTCAAGCCTCGAGATCGTCGGCGAATCCGATGTCCTCGTGCCACAGCGCGGGATGCTCGGCGATGAAGCGGGTCATCAGGTCGATGCAGCGCCGGTCTTCCAGGACGGTGACGGCGACGCCGTGCCCGGCGAGCCATTCGTGCCCGCCGGAGAAGGTCTGCGACTCCCCGACCACCACCGAACCGATGCCGAACTGACGGACCAGGCCGCTGCAATACCAGCACGGCGAAAGCGTGGTGACCATGATGGTGTCGCGGTAATCGCGGCGACGTCCCGCCGCGCGGAAGGCGTCGGTCTCGGCGTGCATGCTGGGGTCGCCGGACTGCACCCGGCGGTTGCGGCCACGCCCGAGCAGGGTGCCGCCCGCGTCGAAGAGGGCGGCGCCGATCGGGATCCCGCCCTCGGCGAGCCCGCGCAGCGCCTCGTCGTAGGCCACGTCGAGCAGTCGTGCCGGTGTCGGCTGCTTCATCGGTCCGCCTTTCCGAGCTGGACGACTACACCGCAACCTACCGCCGCGGACCGCCGAATCGCTTGTTACCGCTGGTCACAGTAGGTTTGCCCGGCCGCGCGGTCGTTGCGTCGTCCGTGCGGGCGTGCCGGTCGATTGCCGGTGCCCGACGGTCACGCCGTAGGCTCGAAACTTGTGCCGAACACGTCAGACGCAACGCAAGAGCAGCCCACCGGCGACCCGAACTACCTGGTCGGGCTCGATCTGCACGGACGGCGTGTCGTCGTGGTCGGCGGTGGGTCGGTGGCGCAGCGCAGGCTGGGCCTGCTGATCGCCTCCGGCGCGGACGTCCACGTCGTGAGTCGTGCCGTCACGCCCGCGGTCGAGGGAATGGCGAGCTCCGGGCAGATCACCGTCACGCTGCGCGATTACGCCGACGGCGACCTCGACGGCGCCTGGTACGCGATCGCGTGCACCGACGAACCCGAGACCAACGCGGCGGTGGTGGCCGAGGCGACCCGGCGGCGGGTCTTCTGCGTGCGGGCCGACACGGCACGGCTGGGCACGGCGGTCACCCCGGCCACCGCGCGCTACGACGGGCTCACCCTCGGTGTGCTCGCAAGCGGGCAGCACCGGCGCTCGGCGGCCGTGCGCAACGCGTTGCTGGAAGCCCTGCAATCCGGTGTCGTGAGCGACGACTCGACGCCGATCGCGCCCGGTGTCGCCCTGGTGGGCGGTGGGCCCGGTGATCCCGACCTGATCACCGTGCGCGGACGGCGGCTGCTGGCCAGGGCGGATCTGGTGGTGGCCGACCGGCTCGCGCCGCCGGAACTGCTCGCCGAGCTCGGGCCCGAGGTCGAGGTGGTCGACGCCGCCAAGATCCCGTACGGACGGGCGATGGCGCAGGAAGCGATCAACAACGCGCTGATCGAAGGCGCGAAGGCGGGCAAGTTCGTGGTGCGGCTCAAGGGCGGCGACCCGTACGTGTTCGGGCGCGGGTACGAGGAGCTGGAGGCCTGTGTGGCCGCCGGGGTCCCGGTCACGGTGGTGCCCGGCGTCACCAGTCCCATCTCGGTGCCCGCCGCGGCGGGTATCCCGGTCACCCATCGCGGCGTCACCCACGAGTTCGTGGTGGTGAGCGGGCACGTCGCGCCGGATCACCCGGATTCGCTGGTGGACTGGCCCGCACTGGCCCGGCTGCGCGGCACCCTGGTGCTGATGATGGCGGTGGAGCGGATCGAACAATTCGCCGCCGCGCTGCTGGAGGGCGGTCGTCCGGCGGGTACCCCCGCCACCGTCATCCAGGAGGGCACGCTGCGCACGCAGCGCGTGCTGCGCGCCGATCTCGGCACGGTGGCCGCCCGGGTTCGCGCCGAGGGCATCCGCCCACCCGCGATCGTGGTGATCGGCCCGACCGCCGGTTTCTCCGCCGACGCGCTCGTTCCGCACGCCGACTCCGCGGCGGGCTAGCGTCCGCGGCGGTGCGGCGATCCGATTCCGCGAGACCATGGCCGCATCGACCGCCGCCCGTCCCGGTCGCGGTGGCACCCGTGCCGGTGGCCGCCCGCCGAGTGCGCGCGTCGTCGCTCGCGGGCCGGCGCCCGATCCGCCCCGCGACGTGCCGCACAGCAGGTCGCTCAGTCGACCGAGGGCTGGCACTGGAGTGGACGAGCCGGAGACCTTTCGGGCCGCCCGGATCACAGGGCGCGCTCCCCGTCGTGTACCCGGCCGGGCCGGTGGGCGGACAAATACGGCAGCGGCATCAATTACAGTGACTCACTGTGCTTCGGAACCCCGCTGCGACGATGCAGTATCCAGTGACGCAGCGGGCCTTCGGGCTCGCGATCCTAGTCCTGAGCGGATTGCAGCTCATGGTCGTGCTCGACGGCACGGTCGTGATCTTCGCGCTGCCGCGGCTGCAAGAGGAAATGGGGTTGTCCAGCGCGGGCAGCGCGTGGACGGTGACCTCCTACGGGCTCACCTTCGCGGGTCTGATGCTGCTCGGCGGCAGGCTCGGTGACGCGTTCGGCCGCAAGCGCATGCTCGTGGTCGGTGTCGCGGTGTTCACGCTGGCCTCGCTGTTGTGCGGATTGGCGCAGAACCAGGCGATGCTGCTCGCCGCGCGGGCCTTCCAGGGCGCGGGCGCGGCCGTCGCGGCGCCGACCGCGTTCGCGCTCGTGGCGACGACCTTCGCGCCGGGCAAGGCACGCAACCAGGCGATCGCGATCGTCGGGTCGATGGTCGGCATCGGCTCCGTCGGCGGCCTCGTGGTCGGCGGCGCGCTGACCCAGTTGTCGTGGCGGTGGATCTTCCTGATCAACGTCCCGATCGGCGCGCTGATCATCCTCGGCGCGGCCTACAAGCTCGCCGACACCGAACATCACCGTTCGGCCCTCGACATCCCCGGCGCGGTGCTCGGCACCTTCGCCTGCGCGTCGATCGTGTTCGGCGCGACCGAGGGGCCGGAGATGGGGTGGGGGCACCCGGCGATCATCGGTTCGCTGATCGCGGGTGTCGTGCTGCTGATCGTCTTCGTGGCGCTGGAACGGCGGGTGGACGACCCGCTGCTGCCGTGGTCGCTGTTCGACAGCCGTGACCGCGTCGCCACCTTCCTGCTGATCTTCCTGGCCGGTGGCGTGCTGGGCGCGATGACCTTCTTCGTCGCCCAGTTCATGCAGAACGTCATCGGGTACGGGCCGCTCAAGGCGGGCGTCGCGGCGATTCCGTTCACCGTCGGCATCGGCATCGGCGGCGCGGTGGCCTCCAAGGCGGCGCTGTACATCGCGCCGCGCTGGCTGCTCGCGGGCGCGGCCGTGGTGCTCGGTGTCGGACTGCTGTTCGGCTCCACCCTCGACGGCGAGGTCATGTACTTCGCCACGCTGCTGCCGCTGCTGGTGGTGATCGGCTTCGGCGTCGGCATCGCCATGGTGCTCGCACCGCTGTGCGTGCTGGTCGGCGTGCCGCCCGCCAATATCGGCCCGCTGGCCGCGGTCGGGCAGATGTTCATGAACCTTGCCACTCCCGTGGCCATCGGCCTGCTCACCCCGATCGCCGCCTCCCGCACCCTCTCGCTCGGCGGCCGCACCGAGAAGGTGGCCGGGATGACGTCCGCGGAGATCGCCGCGCTCGGCAACGGCTACACCCTGGTGCTGTTCGTCTGCGCCTTCGCCGCGTTCGCGGCCGGGCTGGTCGCCCTGACCCTGCGCTTCACCCCGCAGCAACTGGCCATGGCCCAGCACGCCCAAGAAGAAGCCCAGCAGGCCTGAACTCAGAACCTCCCCGCTACTCGACGGGGTGTCACGCGCACGATGACGCGCGGGCCGTCGTTGACGGAGGCGGGGTTGAAGTCCACGTACTTCTGTCCGGTGTACTTCGCCGACAGCTCGTTGGGCAGCGTCTTCTCCGGATCGGGCGTGAGGGTCGCGCTGCCCCGGATCTCCGCGTAGACGTACGGGTTGTCCGGCGGATTGATCAGCACGGTGATGCGCGGGTCGCGCGCGAGGTTCTTGCCCTGCTGGCGATCTGTCGTGGTGGAGAAGAGCAGGTCGTTGCCGTCGCGCTTCAGCCAGATCACGGTCAGGTGCGGCTGCCCGTTGGGGCCGATCGTGGCCGCGGTGGCGAAGACCTTCTCTTCGTCCAGGTACTTCTTCAGTTCGTCGGAGAACTCAGCGGTAGTGGTCACGCTCTGAGCGAACAGCGCCAGACGGCCCCGCATTCCCGTCGGCCGCGAAAGACGCTGTCACTCAGACGGTGTGCCGGTCCGCCGCCGCCAACGCGTGGTCCAGAATCGCCAGCCCCTCCTTCGCCTCGGTCTCGGTGAGCACGCACGGCGGCACGACGTGCAGCCGGTTGAAGTTCACCAGCGGCAGCAACCCGGCCGCCCGGCATGCCGCGACCAGTTCGGTCATCGCCGGGCTCGAGCCGCCGTACGGTGCCAGCGGCTCGCGGGTTTCCCGGTCGCGGACCAGCTCGACCGCCCAGAACACGCCCAGGCCGCGCACTTCGCCGACGCTGGGATGGCGTTGCGCGAGTTCCCGCAGGCCCGGTCCGAGCACGCGGGCGCCGATGTCGGCGGCGTTCTCCACGATCCACTCCTCGCGCATCGCGGTGATGGTGGCCACCGCCGCGGCCGTGGCCAGCGGATGCCCCGAGTAGGTGAGCCCGCCGGGGTAGGCCCGGTCGGCGAAGGTCGCGGCGATGGCCGGACCGATCGCGACCCCGCCCAGCGGCACGTATCCGGAGTTCACGCCCTTGGCGAAGGTGAGCAGGTCCGGCACGACGCCGTCGAAATGCTCGAGGGCGAACCATTTGCCGGTCCGGCCGAAGCCGCACATCACCTCATCGGCGATGAACACGATCCCGTACGCGTCGCACAGGGCCCGCACGCCGGCCAGGTATCCCGGCGGTGGGACCATGATGCCCGCGGTGCCGGGGACCGTTTCGAGCACGATCGCCGCGATCGTCTCCGGACCCTCGAACGCGATGGTCTGCTCGAGATGTGCGAGCGCGCGCTCGGCTTCCTCGGCCTCGGTGGTCGCGTGGAACTGGCTGCGGTACAAGAACGGTCCGAAGAAATGGACCACGCCGCTGTTGCCGTGGTCGTTGGGCCAGCGCCGCGGGTCGCCGGTCAGGTTGATCGCGGTCTCGGTGCCGCCGTGGTAGGAGCGATAACGCGAGAGCACCTTGTAGCGGCCGGTGTGCAGCCGCGCCATCCGCACCGCGTGCTCGACGGCGTCGGCGCCGCCGTTGGTGAAGAAGATCCGGTCGAGGTCGCCGGGAGTGCGCTCGGCGATGAGGCGCGCCGCCTCCGAACGGGCCTCGTTGACGTGCTGCGGCGCGACGGTGCACAGCTTCGCCGCCTGCTGCTGCACGGCCGCGACGACCTTCGGGTGCTGGTGGCCGATGTTGGTGTTGACCATCTGCGAGGAGAAGTCGAGCAGTCGGTTGCCCTCGCCGTCCCACACGTAGCAACCCGCCGCCGCGGTGATCGTCATGAGGTCCCGATGCGCCTGCGCCGACCAGGAGTGGAAGACGTGCCTGCGATCGAGGTCGTCGGCCCGGTCGACCGACGCCCGGGCCTTGCTTTCTGTCATCGCGTCCGCCTACCTGTTCCGGGGGAAGCCGAGGTTCAGTCCACCGTGGCTGGGATCGAGCCAGCGGGTGGTGACCGCTTTGGTGCGGGTGAAGAACCGCACGCCGTCGGCGCCGTGCGCGTGCGCGTCGCCGAACAGCGAGTTCTTCCAGCCGCCGAAGCTGTAGTAGGACATCGGAACCGGGATCGGCACGTTGATGCCGACCATCCCGACTTCGACCTCGTTGTGGAAGCGGCGCGCCGCGCCGCCGTCGTTGGTGAACAGGGCGGTGCCGTTGCCGTAGGGGTTGGCGTTGATCAGCGCCAGCGCGTCGTCGTAGCTGTCGGCGCGCACCACCGACAGCACGGGTCCGAAGATCTCGTCGGTGTAGACGCTCATGTCGGTGGTGACCCGGTCCAGAATCGTCGGACCGAGCCAGAAGCCGTCGGCCGCGCCGTCCGCTTCGACGCCCCGGCCGTCGAGAACCACGGTGGCTCCGGCGGATTCACCCGCCGCGATGTACTCGGCGACCCGGTCGCGGTGCGCCCGGGTGACCAGCGGGCCCATGTCGGCGCCCCGGGTGCCGTCGCCGGTCTTGATGGTCCCGGCCCGCTCGGCGATCTTGCCGACCAGCGCGTCGCCCGCCCCGCCCACGGCGACCACCACGCTGATCGCCATGCACCGCTCGCCCGCCGAGCCGAACCCGGCGTTCACCGCGGCGTCGGCGGCCAGTTCCAGGTCCGCGTCCGGCAGTACCACCATGTGGTTCTTCGCGCCGCCGAGCGCCTGCACCCGCTTGCCCTCAGCGGTGCCGTGCTGGTAGACGTACCGGGCGATCGGCGTCGAGCCGACGAACGAGACGGCCTTGACGCCCGGGTTGTCCAGCAGTTCGTCGACCGCCACCTTGTCGCCTTGCAGCACGGTGAACACCCCCGCGGGCAGTTCGGCTTCGGCCCACAGCCGCGCCAGCCACAGCGACGGGGACGGGTCCTTCTCGCTCGGTTTGAGCACCACCGTGTTGCCCGCTGCGATGGCGATCGGGAAGAACCACATCGGCACCATCGCGGGAAAGTTGAACGGCGAAATGATCGCGACCGGTCCGAGCGGCTGGCGGATGGAGAAGATGTCGACCTTGGTCGAGGCGTTCTCGGTGTAGCCGCCCTGGAGTAGATGCGGTATGCCGCAGGCGAATTCGACGACTTCCAGGCCGCGGCTCACCTCGCCGACGGCATCGGCGACGACCTTGCCGTGTTCGGCGGTGATCAGCCGGGCCAGCTCCTCCTTGCGTTCGTTCAGCAGCTCACGGAACCGGAACAGGATCTGGGTGCGCCGGGCCAGCGAGGTGTCCCGCCAAGCCGGGAAGGCCTTCGCGGCGGAATCGATGGCCGCGCGGGTATCGGCGACGGTCGCCAGCGCGACCTGTCCCGTCACTTCGCCGGTCGCCGGGTTGGTCACCGGGGCCGTCGTCTCGCTGGTGCCCGCGAAAGCCTTGCCGTCGAGCCAGTGCGCGATGGTTTGCATGTCTCCTCGATTCGATCGGTGAGCATCGGCGGTGCCGTGGTTCCCGCCTGGACCGGACGGGGGCGAGAACGCGGCCTGACTACCACTGTCCGGCATACACCCTTCTCGGTGTGCCGACGATCAGTAAGGAATTCGGGAGCGAGTATTACGATTCGTCAATGCTTCTCTCTGTCGCCGATGTGCTGGCGATGCCGGTGCTGCGTGCCGGTGAACCGGAGGTCGTCGGCGGGGTATCGCTGGCGCGGCCGGTGCGCTGGGTGCACGTGAGCGAGGTGGCCGACGTGGCGCACCTGCTGGTCGGCGGCGAGCTGATCTTGACCACCGGGCAGCCCATGAGCCACGGCGATGCGGCGACGACGCGGTATCTGACCGCGCTGGCCGGTGCGGGCGTGTCGGGACTGGTGGTCGAACTGGGCGACCACGTGCCCGAGGTGTCGCCCGCTGTCGGGGCGACGGCCGACGCGCTGGGGCTTCCTTTGATCGCGCTGCACCGGGTGACCCGATTCGTGGAGATCACCGAGGCGGTGCACCGGGTGATCGTCGCCGAGCAATACGCGGAAGTGGAGTTCGCGCGCACCGTGCACGAGACGTTCACGGAGCTGAGTGTGCGTCGCGCCGCGCTGGCCGAGATCGTGCAGACCGCGGCGGCGATGCTCGACGCCTCGGTGGTGCTGGAGGACCTGGCGCACCGGGTGCTCGCCCTGTCCGCGCGCCACGCGTCCGCCTCGGCGGTGCTGGAGAACTGGGAGGCCACCTCCCGCCTGCTGCCGGACGACTGGAACGCGGTGGCCGTCGGCCCGCACCCGCAGCGCTGGGGACGGTTGATCCTGCGCGCCGACGGCGTGCCGACCGCACGGGCGCGCATGGTGCTCGAACGCGCCGCCCAGACGCTGACGTTGCACCGCATGATCGAGCGGGATCGCTTCGGCCTGCACCGCCAGGCGCAGACCGGACTGATCGACGACCTGGTCAACGGCAGACTGGACGAGCGCGACGCCCTCGCGCGCGCCGCCGCGCTCGGGTTGGCTCGCCGTGCCGTCTACGTGCCGCTGGCCGTCGAGGTCGCCGCGGCGGCCGAGTCCGATCCGCTGGCGGGTCAGCGCCGCACGGCGGGCATCGTGGACGCGGTGACGCACGGGCTGGGGCTGGCCAAGGTGACCGCGCTGGTCGCCACCGAGCCGGGCGACCGGGTGTCGTTGATCGTCGCGCTGCCCCGGGCCGGTGATCCGGACGAGGCATTGGCCGCCGCGTGCGCCGCGATGCTCGGCGAGGTCCGGCGCGTCGACGGCGTGCGCGGAGTGGTGATCGGCGCGGGCGCGGTATCCGACACACTGCTGGACACCGCCCACGGCCTCCCGCACGCCGCGCACGTCGCGGAAGTCGCGCTCTCGCTGCGAACTTCGGCGTCTCGGCCGTTCTATCGCAGCGGCGACGTGCGGCTGCGCGGACTGCTGTCGCTGATCCGGGCGGAGCCGGGCGTGCAGCGCTTCGCCGAGACCGAGCTGAGCGCGCTGCTGCGCTACGACATCCGCCACGACGCGGATCTGACCCGCACGCTGCGGCAGTTCCTCGATCTCGCGGGCAACAAGACCGAACTCGCCCGCAGGCTCGGAATCAGCCGCCCCACCCTCTACGAACGGCTCGCCCGCATCGCGCGCATCCTCGAAGTCGATCTCGACGACGGCGAGTCCCGCACCTCCCTGCACACCGCGCTGTTGATCCGTGATCTCACGGCGGGTCCGGGTCAGGGGTGATCCCGGTCGCCACGCCGTTGTCGCGCGACCGCGGTTCGCGTGAGACTGGGCCCGAGCCAACCTCGCGGCCGAACTCGCCGCGCTCACCACGGAACAGCCGGACGCGCTCAGGTGATTATCAGAAGTTCGGTGGCAGAGGCGATCTCGGCTCGCAACCCCGCTTTGGCCGCCACCCGTGCGACGCCCCGCACGTCGGCTGGTTCGGCCCTGGTGAGCACGAGGGCACGCGCCAGCAGACCCTTGTGGTGTTTGTTGAAATGACTCACCACCGTGCGCGACCCATCCGGATGCTCGGTGAGGACGTTGGCGGTGATCGCGCCGGGCACCCGCCCCAACTGCTGATAGGTGCCCGAGCGCAGGTCGACGACGAGTTCGCCCGCCGCCTCGGCGTGCAGCGCCGCCGCGAGCTCGTCGCGCCAGACGGCCGAAAGAGTAGGCAGCCCGGGTAGTTTCGAGCCGCCGGACAGACGGTACGCGGGAATCGGGTCACCGGCGCGGACCGCGCCGAACAACGCGGAGCCGATACCGAGCCGGGCATCCGCCTTGGCCCGCTGCGCCTTGGTGAACGAGCGCGCGTCGAGCGCGTCGTAGAGCACGCCGGTGTAGCGCTCCAGCGCGGGCCGCGTCGGCGAGGTGCGCAGCGCGGCGTTGCGGGCGATCTCGCCGTCGGCCCCCTTGCCGAGGCCGAGCGCGTGCCGGGAGCGTTCCGGGTCGGCCGCCAGGCGCACCACTTCCTCGATCAGCCGGGCGCGCACCGCCGTGAGCTGCGGCATCGCCAGCGAGTCCAGGGTGAGCGGCGCCCCGGCGCCGCCGTCGGACTTGGTTTCGGAGGGAGGCAGCAGGACCAGCACGAACGAATACGGTAATGCGCTGGGACCTGCGTCCGGCCAGCGACTACCCTGTGCTTCCGTGATCACCCGCCTCTCCCGCCTGTTCCTGCGCACTCTCCGCGACGATCCCGCCGACGCGGAGGTGCCCAGCCACAAACTCTTGGTCCGTGCCGGCTACGTGCGCCGCGTCGCCCCGGGTGTCTACTCGTGGCTGCCGCTGGGCCTGCGTGTGCTGCGCAAGGTCGAGGACGTGGTGCGCGCGGAGATGGACGCGATCGGGGGGCAGGAGATATCGCTACCCGCGCTGCTGCCACGCGAACCGTACGAGACCACCAACCGGTGGACCGAATACGGCGACGGCCTGTTCCGGCTGCGCGACCGCAAGGGCGCGGACTACCTGCTCGGGCCCACCCACGAGGAGCTCTTCGCGCTCACCGTGAAGGGCGAGTACAGCTCCTATAAGGACCTGCCGGTCACGCTGTACCAGATCCAGACCAAGTATCGCGACGAGGAGCGCCCGCGGGCGGGCATCCTGCGCGGGCGCGAGTTCGTGATGAAGGACTCCTACTCCTTCGATCTGGACGAGGACGGCCTCAAGGCCAGCTATCACGCGCACCGCCAGGCCTACCAGCGCATCTTCGACCGGCTGCGGGTCAAGTACGTCATCGTGGCCGCCACCTCGGGCGCGATGGGCGGCAGCGCGTCGGAGGAGTTCCTGGCCGACAGCCCGGTCGGCGAGGACACCTACGTGCGCTGCCCGGAATCCGGCTACGCGGCCAACGTGGAGGCGGTGGTCACGCCCGCTCCCGAGCCGCTGCCCATCGAAGGACAGCCCGAGGCGGTCGTGCACGACACCCCGGACACTCCCACCATCGCGACGCTGGTGGACTGGGCCAACGGCGCGGGCATCGCCGAGCGCTACGGTCGCCCCGTCACCGCGGCCGACACCTTGAAGAACGTGATGGTCAAATTGCGCCACCCGGACGGGAAGACCGAGATCGTCGGCATCGGCGTCCCCGGTGACCGCGAGGTCGACGACAAGCGCCTCGGCGCCTCGGTCGAACCGGCTGAGGTCGAGTTGCTCACCGAAGCGGACTTCGCCGAGAATCCGTTCCTGGTCAAGGGCTACATCGGCCCGAAGGCGTTGCAGGCCAACGGCATTCGTTACCTGGTTGATCCCCGCGTCGGCACCGGCACCAGCTGGATCACCGGCGCCGACGAGCCGGGCAGGCACGTCGTCGGCCTGGTCGCGGGCCGCGACTTCGTCCCGGATGGCACCATCGAGGCCGCCGAGGTCCGTGACGGCGACCCCTCGCCCGACGGGCGCGGCACTCTGGTGGCGGCGCGCGGCATCGAGATCGGCCACATCTTCCAGCTCGGCAACAAGTACACCGACGCGTTCGAGGTGGACGTGCTCGGTGAGAACGGCAAGCCGGTGCGGCTGACCATGGGGTCCTACGGCATCGGCGTCTCCCGCATGGTCGCGGTGATCGCCGAGCAGCAGCACGACGACAAGGGGCTGCGCTGGCCCGCGGCGGTCGCGCCCTACGACGTGCACGTCGTCATCGCGAACAAGGACGACGCGGCCCGCGCGGGCGCCGAAGAGGTGGTGTCCGGCCTGCACGCGCAGGGCTTGGACGTGCTCTTCGACGATCGCACCGCCTCGCCGGGCGTGAAGTTCAAGGACGCCGAGCTGCTCGGCATGCCGCTGGTGCTGGTGATCGGCCGCGGCTGGGCCGAGGGCAAGGTCGAACTGCGCGACCGCTTCACCGGCGAGACCGAGGAACTGCCCGCCGCCTCCGCGGTGGACGCGGTGGTGGCCAGAGTTCGCGGCTGACTCGTTTCCCCGAACGGCCCCCGGCAGAAAATGCCGGGGGCCGTTCGCTATCGGCACGAAGGCCGCAGGAGAATGCGCACGCGGGAACGGGGACGGTGTCCACCTACGCGACCGTAACCTGAATTCGCTGGTCACAGATCCGCAGACCTCGTCCACGCTGCTGTTACCCGCTGGTAAGTTAACCCGCATGACAAACACCGACGTGCGGTTGTTCAACCCCGCCACCTATGATCCGCAGCAGTTCGACGCCGAGACGCGGCGCCTGCTGCGCGCCACGATCGAGTGGTTCGAGGGGCGGGGCAAGCAGCGTCTGCTCGCCGACGACGCGAATGCGGTGTGGACCGCGGACTTCCTCGACTTCGTGAAGAAGGAGAAGTTGTTCGCCACCTTCCTGACCCCCGCGGCGTACGCCGACGGTGACCCGGACCGCCGCTGGGACGCCGCGCGCAACGCGGCGCTGTCGGAGATCTTCGGCTTCTACGGTCTGGCGTACTGGTACGCCGAGCAGGTGACCATCCTCGGTCTCGGCCCGATCTGGCAGAGCGACAACGAGGCGGCCAAGAAGCGCGCGGCCGCCGACCTGGCCGCGGGTGAGGTGATGGCGTTCGGTCTGTCCGAGCAGACCCACGGCGCCGACATCTACAACACCGACCTGGTGCTGACCCCGACCGAGCCGGGAAGCGCGGACGCCGAAGCCGGAATCCTCTTCCGCGCCAACGGCGAGAAGTACTACATCGGCAACGGCAATGTGGCCAGCATGGTGTCGGTGTTCTCCCGCCGCGCCGACCTCGAAGGCGCCGACGCGTACGTCTGGTTCGCCGCCGACTCCCGGCACGAGAACTATCGCCTGCTCGGCAACGTCGTGCACCAGCAGATGTACGTGAGCACCTTCCGGCTGGAGAACTACCCGGTGCGCGCGGAGGACATCCTGCACACCGGCCCCGAGGCGTTCTCCGCGGCGCTGAACACCGTGAACGTGGGCAAGTTCAATCTGTGCCACGGCGGGATCGGCATGGTCGAGCACTCCTTCTACGAGGCGATCACCCATGCGAACAACCGCGTCCTCTACGGCAACCCGGTCACCGAATTCCCGCACGTGCGGGCGAATTTCGTCGACGCCTACGCGCGCATCATCGCGATGAAGCTGTTCAGCGACCGCGCGATCGACTACTTCCGCGGCGCGAGCCTGGAGGATCGCAGGTACCTGCTGTTCAACCCGATGACGAAGTCCAAGGTGACCTCCGAGGGCGAAACCGTCATGACGCTGCTGCTGGATGTGCTGGCCGCCAAGGGATTCGAGAAGAACACCTACTTCGCCGAGGTGCAACGGCTGATCAGCACGCTGCCCCGGCTCGAGGGCACGGTGCACGTGAACGTCGGGCAGATCCTGAAGTTCATGCCCAACTATCTGTTCGACCCGCAGGACTACCCGGAGATCGGCACCCGGCAGGACGCGGCCGACGACGCGTTCTTCTGGCGCCAGGGCCCGGCGCGGGGCGCGGGCAAGGTGCGCTTCGCCGACTGGGCGCCGATCTACGACAAGCACGCCGACATCCCGAATGTGAGCCGGTTCTACGAGCAGGCGCAGGCGCTGCGCACGCTGCTGACCACGGCGGCACCGGACGCCGCGCAGCAGAAGGACCTGGACTTCATGCTGACCATCGGCCACCTGTTCTCCCTGGTGGTCTACGGGCAGCTGATTCTGGAGCAGGCCGCGATCACCGGCTTGGACCGCGACCTGATCGACCAGATCTTCGACTTCCAGGTCCGCGACTTCAACGGCTACGCCACCGCGCTGTACGGCAAGCCGTCGGCCACGCCGGACCAGCAGGGCTGGGCGGCATCCGCGTTGCGGCCGCCGGTCGCCGATCGCCCGCGCTTCGACCGGGTGTGGGCCGAGGTCGCGTCCTACGACGGCGCGTACGAGATGCGGCCGTAGGTCGGTTGTCGAGCGAACGGCGGCCCGGGTCGCCCGCGGCCGCCGTTCGCGTCGTCTCCTTTGCGGCGCATCAGATCTCGGGCAGTCGATCAGGTCGACGGGTCAGGCTTTGCCAGGAAACGCGACCGTGGGCGGATTCGCGCCGAGAATCGACTGCCACGCGGCCAGCCGGACGGCGGCCTCGGTGAGCGCTTCGACACCGGTGCGCCGGATGGCCATGGAGTCACCGCGCTCGACCACCGACCGCCAGGCCACGGCGGTGTCGGACTCGACCGTCACGGCCAGCTTGGCGGCCGAGATCGGATCGGTCACGGCGAACGGCACCGTGTAGGCCGCGTCCGGCGGCGGCGCCGTCGCGCCGCCCAGAGCGAGGGCGTCCACCGTGGTGTCGCGGCGAGCCCGGTGCGCGGCGGTGTGCTCGGCGACCAGCCTGGTGCGCTCGGAGGAGGCGTAGGCGGCGATCACCCCGTAGGCGTACACCGCGCCGTATTCGGCGTTCAGCGCGCCGATGAGCGCTCGGCGTTCGTCCTCGGTCATGCCAGCAACACCCCCGTCTGCACCGCGCAGGCCGCGCTGATCGAAGCGAGCAGACCGGCCCGATAGCCGGTCAGGGCGCGGGCGAGTTCGGCCGCCGATCTCTGGGAGGCGGTGAGCTGCGTGCGCAGCGTCTCGACGCTCGGCGGCGCGGTGGGCGGCACGGCGCTGCCCGAAGCCACGGCCGACGGGCCGGACGCACCGGCGCGGGTGCGGTGCGCCGGTTTGGTGCCGTCGGCGTAGACGCCGATCGCGCGGTCGATCTCGGTGCGCAAGGCGTCGGCGTGGGCGGTGCGCTCGGCCGCGATCGCCGCCAACGCGGCGTGCCGGTCGGGCGCGACGGCGATGGCCGCGGTCGCCGCCGCGGCGTCGGAGCGGGCCGCGACCTCTTGTGCGGCAAGCGGATCCGGCTCGTGGACCACGTCGTCACCGGTGCAGCCGACCAGCGCGCCGAGGGCGAGCACCCCGGCCGTTCCGCCGCCGGCGAGACGTAGCGCGCTGCGACGATCCAGGGCGGCGCGGCGGGGCTCGTGCCGGTCGGAGGGCATGCCGGTAGTGCGCCCGGCACGCGGCGGGGCGGGAAGGCGGATGGGCACGGCACTATCGTGCCAGACTCGCGGGGCGTCGCCGGACGAGCATCGGCCGTGGCGTGCGGACTCCGAGACCGCTGGTCCTTTACACTCTCGTGGCGCGTTACGCTAGACCTTCGGTAGAGAAATTTCCCGCCGCGTCACAACTGAACCAGGAGCCGCCCACATGCCGATGCCGACCGAGGAAAGGGTGAGCCAGCTAGTAGCTGGTCTCGTCGAACGCCGAGGATTCGATCTCGAGGGCGTCGAGATCTCGACGGCGGGCACGCGCGTGGACGCGCAGGCTCGGGTACAGGTGACCGTGGACCGCGACACCTCCGATCTGGACTCCCTGGCGACTCTGAGTACGGAGCTGTCGGCGCTGCTGGACGACGCGGGGGAGTTCGGCGAGACGCCCTACCTGCTGGAAGTCACGACCCCCGGGATCGACCGCCCGTTGACCGCCGACCGGCACTGGCGTCGGGCGCGCGGGCGGAAGGTGCGCGTGCGACTACGCGAAGGCGCACAGCCGCCGGAGGGGTCGGCGACCTTCGAGGCCAGGGTCGGCGCGCTCACCGGTGATTCGGTGGCGCTGGTGCTCGGCGGCAAACGCGACCCGCACCGGGTGACGGTCCCGCTCGCCGACATCGCCACGGCCGTCGTCCAAGTCGAGTTCTCCCCGCCGAGTGCTCGAGAGCTGGAACTCACGGGCGGAGTCGTTCCGGGGCGGCCCGCTCCGGGTGCGGACGACGCGGTGGCGGTCGAGGACGCCGCGCAGCTCCGAGGAACACCGAATGCACTGTCCGAATCCGTAACAGCGTCCGATTCGCCGACCGAAGGGATCGTGGAATGAACATCGAAATCGAAGCCCTGCGCGCGATCGTCGCCGACAAGGGGATCTCGATCGAGACCGTGATCTCCGCGATCGAGTCGGCGCTGCTCACCGCGTACCGCCACACCGAGGGCCACCAGCCCAACGCGCGCATCGACATCAACCAGAGGACCGGCGTGGTCCGGGTGATGGCGCGCGAGGTGGACGCCGACGGCAACGTGATCTCCGAATGGGACGACACCCCGGAGGGGTTCGGCCGGATCGCGGCGACCACCGCCAGGCAGGTCGTACTGCAGCGGCTGCGCGACGCGGAGAACGAGAAGTCCTTCGGCGAGTTCTCCACCCACGAGGGCGACATCGTCGGCGGTGTGGTGCAGCGCGACGCGCGCGCCAACGCCCGCGGCACCATCGTGGTGCGCATCGGCAGCGAACTGCACGGCGCGGAGGGCTTGATCCCGCCCGCCGAGCAGGTGCCCGGCGAGACCTACGAGCACGGCGACCGGATCAAGTGCTACGTCGTCGGGGTCTCCCGTGGGCCGCGTGGACCGCAGATCACGCTGTCGCGCACCCACCCGAATCTGGTGCGGCGCCTGTTCGCGCTGGAGGTGCCGGAGATCGCCGACGGCTCGGTGGAGATCGTCGCCGTGGCGCGCGAGGCGGGGCACCGATCCAAGATCGCCGTGCGCACCACGGTGCCCGGCGTCAACGCCAAGGGCGCCTGTATCGGGCCCATGGGACAGCGCGTGCGCAACGTGATGAGCGAACTGGCCGGCGAGAAGATCGACATCATCGACTACGCCGACGATCCGGCGACCTTCGTCGGCAATGCGCTCTCGCCGTCGAAAGTGGTTTCGGTCACTATCGTCGACCCGGAGGCAAGGGCGGCCCGCGTAGTGGTCCCCGATTTCCAGCTTTCCCTGGCGATCGGCAAGGAGGGGCAGAACGCCCGCCTGGCCGCGCGGCTGACCGGCTGGCGCATCGATATCCGCAGCGACGCCGCGCCCGACATGGGCGGATCCGTTCGGACGGAGGCGCATCGCAGTTGACCGGAGCCCGCCCGCGGAGTGCTCGGGATGACAGGTTCGTAACTTCCGCGGGGGAGGGGTTCGGCGTTCCGAGCGTGGCAGCGGTAGAGTGGTCCAAGGTTCAGTCCGAGTCTTCGGTTTCCATGCCCGACCGCACCACCGAGCAGCACCAGGCGCCCCGGCGCCGAGCGGCTCCGGTACGGACGTGTATCGGGTGCCGGAAGCGCGAGCTGGCCGTCGATCTGTTGCGGATCGTGGCTCGGGACCGTGAGACCGGAGACGGCTCCCACGTCATCGAGATCGTTCCCGATCCGCGGCGCAGACTTCCCGGACGGGGTGCCTGGCTGCACCCCCTTTCGGCTTGTCTGCGCGCGGCAGAGCGGCGCCGAGCGATCGGCAGAGCACTACGAGTGTCCGGACATCTGGATATCTCAGCCCTGGAGCATTACCTCGAGAACAGGCACGAGCACTCATGAGCACACCGTGAAGTACCAACGATGAACGTCCATCGGAGATAACCCGAGGTCGTGCGGGCCGCCGTCCCCAACGGTGGCGCTGCTCGGCCTCTCAGTGAGGAGAGCAGTGGCAGGCAAGGCCCGCGTGCACGAGTTGGCAAAAGAACTCGGTGTCACGAGCAAGGAACTACTCGCAACGCTCAAGGAGCAGGGCGAGTTCGTGAAGTCGGCGTCCTCGACGGTGGAAGCTCCCGTCGCCCGCCGGCTGCGTGAGTCGTTCGCGGCGAAATCCGCCCCGTCCAACGGCAACAAGCCGGGTGCACGCCCCGGACCGTCCGGTCGTCCGGCCCCCAAGCCCGCGGGCGGAGGCCCGCGTCCAGGTCCCCGTCCGTCGGCGCCCACTCCGGCGCCCACCGCGCAGGAGACCGCGGCCCCGGCCGCGCGTACCGGTGAATCCCCGGCCGTGAAGCCGGGCCCCGCCGCGCGTCCCGGACCGGCCCCGGCGCCCAAGCCCGCCGCCCGGGAATCGATCAACCCGCAGGCCGCCGCGGCTTCGGGCGCGAGCGCGAGTTCCGCGCCCGCTCCGGCCGGTCCGCGTCCGACGCCGGGCGGCCCGCGCCCCGGGCAGCAGCAGCGTCCCGGCGGCCCCGGCCAGGGTGGACATCGCCCGGGTGGCGCGGCTCCCGGCCCGCGTCCTGGGCCGAAGACCCCGCGCGTCGGTAACAACCCCTATTCCTCGGCTCCCGAGCGTCCCGCGCCGCGTCCGGCCCCCGGTCAGGGTGGCCCGCGTCCCGGCCCGTCCCAGGGTGGTCCGCGTCCCGGCCCCGCTCAGGGTGGTCCGCGTCCCGGTCCGTCCCAGGGTGGTCCGCGTCCCGGCCCCGCTCAGGGTGGCCCGCGTCCGGCGCCCGGCCCTGGTGGTCCGCGTCCCGGCGGCCCGCGGCCGAGCCCCGGCTCGATGCCGCCTCGTCCGAATCCCGGCGCGATGCCGTCGCGTGCGGCGCGTCCCGGCGGCGCCGGAGGCCCCGGTGCGGGTCGTCCCGGTCGTCCCGGTGGCGCCGGTGCCGGTCGTCCCGGTGGCGGCGGTGGCGGCGGCTACCGCGGTGGCGGTGGCGGCGCTCCCGGTGCGGGTGCGGGTGCGCCCGGTGCCGGTGGTGCGGCCGGTGGCTTCCGCGGTCGTCCCGGTGGTGGCGGTGGCGGCGGCGGTCGTCCTGGCGGTCCCGGTGGCCGCGGTGGTGCGGCAGGCGCGTTCGGCCGTCCCGGTGGCGCGCCCCGGCGTGGCCGCAAGTCGAAGCGGCAGAAGCGGCAAGAGTACGACTCGATGCAGGCGCCCGCCGTCGGCGGCGTGCGGCTGCCGCGCGGCAACGGCGAGATCATCCGGCTCGCTCGCGGCGCGTCGCTGTCGGACTTCGCCGAGAAGATCGATGCGAACCCGGCCGCGCTGGTGCAGGCCCTGTTCAACCTCGGTGAGATGGTCACCGCGACCCAGTCGGTGAACGACGAGACCCTCGAGCTGCTGGGCAGCGAGATGAACTACGTCGTCCACGTGGTCAGCCCCGAGGACGAGGACCGCGAGCTGCTGGAGTCGTTCGACCTCACCTACGGCGAGGACGAGGGCGGCGAGGAAGACCTCGAACAGCGTCCGCCGGTGGTGACCGTCATGGGTCACGTCGACCACGGTAAGACCCGCTTGCTGGACACCATCCGCAAGGCGAACGTCCGCGAGGGCGAGGCAGGCGGCATCACCCAGCACATCGGCGCCTACCAGGTGCTCACCCACCTCGGCGACGAGGACCGGCTGATCACCTTCATCGACACCCCGGGTCACGAGGCGTTCACCGCCATGCGCGCCCGTGGTGCGAAGGCCACCGACATCGCGATCCTGGTGGTCGCAGCCGACGACGGCGTCATGCCGCAGACGGTGGAGGCGATCAACCACGCGCAAGCGGCCGACGTGCCGATCGTCGTGGCGGTCAACAAGATCGACAAGGAAGGCGCCAACCCGCAGAAGGTGCGTCAGCAGCTCACCGAGTACGGCCTGGTCGCCGAGGAATACGGCGGCGAGACCATGTTCGTCGACATCTCCGCCAGGCAGAACATCAACATCGATGCGCTGCTCGAGGCGGTCCTGCTGACCGCGGACGCGGCGCTGGACCTGCGGGCCAACCCGGACATGGACGCGCAGGGTGTGGCCATCGAGGCGCACCTCGACCGTGGCCGCGGCCCGGTGGCGACCGTGCTCATCCAGCGCGGCACCCTGCGGGTCGGCGACTCGATCGTGGCGGGAGACGCCTACGGCCGAGTGCGCCGGATGGTCGACGAGCACGGCGACGACGTCGAGGCGGCGCTGCCGTCGCGGCCGGTTCAGGTCATCGGCTTCACGTCGGTGCCCGGCGCGGGTGACAACCTGCTCGTGGTCGACGAGGACCGGATCGCCCGGCAGATCGCCGATCGGCGCAACGCGCGCAAGCGCAACGCGCTGGCCGCACGCAGCCGCAAGCGGATCAGCCTGGAAGATCTGGATGCCGCGCTGAAGGAAACCAGCGAGCTGAACCTGATCCTCAAGGGCGACAACTCGGGTACGGTCGAGGCCCTCGAAGAGGCGCTGCTCGGGATTCAGGTGGGCGACGAGGTGCGGCTGCGGGTGATCGACCGCGGCGTCGGTGGCGTCACCGAGACCAACGTCAACCTCGCTTCGGCGTCGAACGCGATCATCATCGGATTCAACGTCCGCGCCGAGGGCAAGGCGACCGAGCTGGCCAACCGTGAGGGCGTCGACATCCGGTACTACTCGGTGATCTACCAGGCCATCGACGAGATCGAGAAGGCCCTCAAGGGCATGCTCAAGCCGATCTACGAAGAGGTCGAGCTGGGGCGGGCCGAGATCAGGGCGATCTTCCGTTCGTCGAAGATCGGCAACATCGCCGGTTGCATGGTCACGTCGGGCTCGGTCAAGCGCAACGCCAAGGCGCGCCTGCTCCGGGACAACGTGGTGATCGCCGAGACGATGTCGATCTCGTCGCTGCGCCGGGAGAAGGACGACGTCACCGAGGTCCGCGAGGGCTTCGAATGCGGTATGACGGTCACCTACTCCGACATCAAGGAAGGCGACATCATCGAGGCCTACGAACTGCGCGAGAAGCCGCGCGACTGATAGACCGAGACGAGTCCGGGCGCCGCGCGAAGTGCGCGGCGCCCGGCGGGTCTTCCTGACTGGGGAGGGTGTGGGTGTACCTGGGTGCACTGGAGTTCGACCTGCTGCTCGGCGATGTGCATTCACTGAAACAGAAGCGCTCGGTGATCCGGCCTATCCTGGCCGAATTGCAGCGTTTCGGTGTGAGTGCCGCCGAAGGCGGGGAACACGATCTATACCGTCGTTCGCTGCTGGGCGTGGCCATGGTCAGTGCGGGCATGGATCATCTGACCGAGGTGCTGGACAAATGTGAACGGCACGTCGCGGCCCGTCCGGAGTTACAGTTGCTGGCGGTGCGCCGCCGAATCTTCGGGCCCGAGGACTGACCGCGGCGCAGCGACGGAGCTCGGGTGGCGGCCGCGAGCCACGCTCCGACCGCCATCGAACAGAGTTGATAGTGAGGAGGAAACGGCCATGGTGGATCAAGCCAGGGCACGCCGACTCGCCAAGCGGATCTCCTCGATCGTCGCGACCGCGATCGAATACGAGGTGAAGGACCCGCGGCTGCGTTTCGTGACCGTGACCGACGCCAAGGTGACCGGCGATCTCCGGGAGGCGACGGTGTACTACACCGTGATGGGTGAAACCCTCGACGCCGAACCGGATTACGACGGTGCGGCGGCCGGACTGGAGAAGGCCAAGGGAGTTCTGCGCTCCAAGGTGGGCGCGGGAACCGGGGTGAAGTTCACCCCGACGCTGGCATTCGTACTGGACACCGTGCCCGACGCGGCACGGCAGATGGAGGAACTGCTCGCCAGGGCGCGGGCCGCGGACGACGAGGTCGCCAAGGTGGCCGCCACCGCCAGGCCCGCGGGCGACGCCGACCCATACAAGATCGAACGCGACGCCGACGAGTGACATGCGGTAGTCGATGACGACGATGCGAGAAACGGCCGGCTTGGACACGGCCGTGGCGGCGCTCGACGCCGCGCGCTCGGTGACCATCGTCTGCCATGTGCAGCCCGATGCGGACACCATAGGAAGTGGTCTGGCGCTGGCGCTGGTGCTGCACCGGCGCGGCGTCCCGGTGCAGGTGTCGTTCGCCGAGCCGGCGGAATTGCCCGTATCGATGCGGTCGCTGCCCGGCGTAAGGCACCTGGTGGCGCCCGCCGAAGTGCGCGCCGAGGTCGACCTGCTGGTCGCGGTCGACTGCGGCAGCGCGGGCAGGCTCGGTGCGCTTGTCGACCGATTGTCCGGTGCCGCAACGACACTGGTGATCGATCACCATCGGTCGAACACGAGGTTCGGAGCGATCAACGTGGTCGATCCCGCCGCGGAGTCCACCACGAGCCTGATCGCGCGAATGCTCGACGCGTGGGGTGTGCCGATCGATGCGGACGTGGCGCATTGCCTGTATGCCGGTCTGGTCACCGACACGGGCTCGTTCCGGTGGGTGCGGCCGGGTACCCACGAACTGGCGGAGCGGCTGCTGGCCACCGGAATCGACGGCGCGCATATCGCCCGCACCTTGATGGACACGCACCCGTTCGGATGGCTGCCCATGTTGGCGCGGGTGCTCGGGACGGCGCAGCTCGTCCCGGAGGCGCGCGGCGGCGTCGGATTGGTGTACGCGTTCGTGCGGCGCGACGACATCGACGACGTGCGTTCGGAGGAAGTCGAGAGCGTCATAGATATCGTGCGCACGACCGCCGAAGCGGGAATCGCCGCGGTGTTCAAGCAATCTCGTGTGGTGCCGGATCGGTGGACGGTATCGCTGCGCTCACGGGACAGCGGAGCGTGTGCGGGCGACGGGGTGGACGTCGCAGAGGTGGCCACGACACTGGGTGGTGGTGGGCATCGCTTCGCGGCCGGGTACACCGCACACGGCGCGCCCGAGGACCTGATCGGCGCGCTGCTGACCGCGCTCGGATGATCGTGTTCGATCATCGGCGAATGCCGGGTCGGCTCTCACCAAAACGTTCCGGTCCGACGGGTTTTCGAGTGCTGAGGCCGAATTCGTCGTCCGGACGGGTCCGCGGGTCGACCGGGGCGGTGTGCGGATGCGGCGCACTCCTGGCATGTGCGGGGCGCCCCGCGTTCGTGCCCGGTGCCCTGCGGGCGCCTGCCTGTCGAGTGGCGCGGGAAGTCGAGCCGGTTCGCCCGCCGCGCCATCCGAACCTGGTTCGGCGTCGTGCCACACATCCGGAATCACCGGTGATGCGACCCTCTCCGCGACCGGAGCCGGACGCCGCCGAGTTTGTCGGTGGGCCGTGCCAAGGTGGGAGCCGGATCGCAACGACGGTGGTATCGAAGGACGACATGCGGGGGAGGTGTTCGTGAGCGCGCGGGGTTGTAGTGGGGCGGATATCGGTGACCCGGTCCTGCGCGCGAGCGAGCCGGAAACTATCGACCGGGCCGCCGCCGCCGGGCCCAAACGCATTCTCGGCCTCGCGTTGCCCACCCTCGGTGTGCTGGTCGCCGAACCGATCTACCTGTTGTTCGACTTGGCCGTGGTCGGCAGGCTCGGCGCGCTCGCGCTGGCCGGGCTCGCCGTGGGCGGGTTGATCCTCGCGCAGACGAGTTCGCAGCTGACCTTCCTGTCCTATGGCACCACCGCGCGCTCGGCGCGCCGTCACGGCGCGGGCGACCATCAAGGAGCCGTCGCCGAGGGCGTGCAGGCCACGTGGATCGCGGTGGCCGTCGGCGTCGCGATCCTGCTGCTGGTCCAAGCGTTCGCCGTGCCGGTGACCAGCGCCATCGCGGGCGGTGGTGACATCGCGGCGCAGGCGCTGGACTGGGTGCGGATCGCGCTGTTCGGCGTGCCGCTGATCCTGATCTCCATGGCGGGGAACGGGTGGCTGCGTGGCGTCCAGGAGACGCGCAGGCCGTTGGTCTACGTCGTCGCCGGACTCGGGGTGTCGGCGGTGCTCTGCCCGGCGCTGGTGCACGGACTGTTCGGCGCACCGCGCCTGGGTCTGCCGGGCTCGGCCGCGGCGAACGTGGCGGGTCAGATCGTCACCGCGGTCCTGTTCCTGAACGCGCTGATCCGCGAGGCGGTTTCCCTCGCCCCGCATTGGTCGGTGATGCGTGCCCAGCTCGTCCTCGGACGCGACCTGATCGTCCGCAGTTTCGCCTTCCAGGCGTGCTTCGTCTCGGCAGCTGCCGTCGCCGCGCGTTTCGGCGCCGCGTCGGTAGCGGCCCACCAGTTGGTGCTGCAACTGTGGAACTTCCTGGCGCTCGCCCTGGACGCGCTGGCCATCGCCGCGCAGACGCTCACGGGCGCGGCTCTGGGCGCGGGTGATGCCACCGGCGCCCGAGGGATCGCCCGGCGCGTGACCCGCTGGTCGGAGATCTTCAGCCTGGGGCTCGCCGCCTGCTTCGCGGCGGGGGCGGTGGCGATCCCCGCGCTGTTCACCGATGACCCGTACGTGCTGGAGCGCGCGCACGTGGTGTGGTGGTTCTTCGTCGCGCTCATTCCGGTGGCGGGCATCGTCTTCGCGCTCGACGGCATCCTGCTCGGAGCCGGTGACGCGGCCTACCTGCGCACCACCACGCTCGGAGCGGCCCTGCTCGGCTTCCTGCCCGCTATCTGGTTGTCGCTGGCCTTCGACTGGGGCGTCGCCGGAATCTGGTCCGGCCTCGCCGCGTTCATGCTGTTGCGGCTGATCGCCGTCGCGGGGCGGGCGCTGTCGGGCCGGTGGGCCCTGGTCGGCGCCGAAGTACCGAGGTGAGCGACACCCGGCTCGGCCGGTGCGCGCGAATCCGAAACGATGTGCCAAGGTAGGTGTGGTGATACCCAAGTTGATGGCGGTGAGCGACATTCATGTCGGGCACCAGGGGAATCGGCCGGTCGTCGAGCAGATCAAGGCGGACTCGCCGGAGGACTGGCTCATCGTGGCCGGCGACGTGGGGGAGAAGACCGAGGACATCCGGTGGGCGCTGGAGCTGCTGCGCCGTCGGTTCGCCAAGGTGATCTGGGTGCCGGGCAATCACGAGCTGTGGACGACGGCCAAGGACCCGGTGCAGATGGTCGGGGTGGCACGCTACGACTACCTGGTGTCGATCTGCCGCGACCTGGATGTGTTGACGCCGGAGGATCCGTTTCCGGTGTGGCAGGGCGCGGGCGCGGAAGAGCACGGCGGAGCGGTCACGCTGGTTCCGATGTTCCTGTTGTACGACTACTCGTTCCTGCCGGAAGGAGCCACCACCAAAGCGGAGGGCCTGGCGATCGCGCGTGAGCGCAACGTGGTGGCCACCGACGAATTCCTGCTCTCGCCGGATCCGTACCTGACCAGGGACGCGTGGTGCCACGCCCGGGTGCAGGTGACCAAGCGCAAGCTCGACGCGCTCGCCCCGGGCACCCCGATCGTCCTGATCAACCATTTCCCGCTGGTGCGGCAGCCGACCGACGTGCTGTTCTACCCGGAGTTCGCGCTGTGGTGCGGCACCGAACTCACCGCGGACTGGCACACCCGCTACAACGTGGTCTGCTCGGTCTACGGTCACCTGCACATCCCGCGGACCTCGCACTACGACGGCGTCCGATTCGAGGAGGTCTCGCTCGGCTACCCGCGCGAGTGGCAGCGCCGCGGCCTGCCCGAGCGATTGCTGCGCCAGATCCTGCCGACCCCGCAGTATCCGCCGGGCACGCTGAACAAGTGGGGCGGACACTTCCAGGTGACTCCCGAGATGGAAGCCGCCGCCGCGGAGATGCGCAGCAAAGCGCAGCAGCGGCGCGGGCTGGCGTAGTCCCACGCACATGGCGCTGCGATCCCACCCGGTGCGGCTCGACTACGCTCGTCGGTGATGATCGAGAACATTCTGCCCGCGGGTGTGGCCTCGGCCGAGTTGCTGGCGTACCCGGAGGATCTGCGGCCGCATCCGGCGGAGGAGCATCTCATCGCCAAGTCGGTGGAGAAGCGGCGCCGTGACTTCATCGGCGCGCGGCATTGCGCCCGCCTTGCGCTCACGCAACTCGGCGAGCAGCCGGTCGCGATCGGCAAGGGCGAGCGCGGCGCTCCGGTGTGGCCGCGCGGAATCGTCGGCAGCCTGACCCACTGCGACGGCTACCAGGCCGCCGCGCTCGGTCACAAACTGCGGTTCCGTTCCATCGGCATCGACGCCGAGCCGCACGCCACCCTGCCGGACGGCGTACTGGACTCGGTCAGCCTGCCGCCGGAGCGGGAATGGCTGAAGACCACCGAGTCCGAATTGCACCTGGACCGGTTGCTGTTCTGCGCCAAAGAGGCCACCTATAAGGCGTGGTTCCCGCTGACGCTGCGCTGGCTCGGCTTCGAGGACGCGCACATCACGTTCGAGATCGAGGACAGCTCCGCCGCTTCCGGGCGCGGAAGCTTCCATACCGAACTGCTGGTGCCGGGGCAGACCACCGACGGCGGCACGCCGCTGATCGCGTTCGACGGTCGTTGGCTGATCACCGACGGGTACATCCTGACCGCGATCGCGCACGTCTGATGGACGGACTCGGCGGGCTGCTCGTCATCGACAAGGCCGGTGGCTGGACCAGTCACGACGTCGTCGCGAAATGCCGGAAGCTGCTGCGCACCAAGAAGATCGGCCACGCGGGCACGCTCGATCCGATGGCGACCGGTGTGCTGGTGCTCGGCGTGGAACGCGCGACCAAACTGCTCGGCCTGCTCACCCTGACCACCAAGGCGTACACCGCGACCATCCGGCTGGGGCAGGCGACCAGCACCGACGACGCCGAGGGCGAGGTGCTGGCCACGACACCGGCCGGTCATCTCGCCGACGCCGACATCGCCACGCGCACAGCCGAACTGACCGGGAACATCGAGCAGGTGCCCGCCACCGTCAGCGCGATCAAGGTGAACGGCGAACGTGCCTATGCCCGCCACCGTGCGGGCGAGGACGTGCAGTTGGCCGCCCGCCCGGTCACGGTGTCGCGGTTCGACGTGCTCGCGCGGCGCGATGTCGGCGATTTCGTCGACCTGGACGTGGTGGTCGAATGTTCCTCGGGCACCTACGTGCGCGCGCTGGCCAGAGACCTGGGCGCCGGGCTCGGCGTCGGCGGCCACTTGACCGCGTTGCGCCGCACCGGCGTCGGGCCGTTCACGCTCGAGCATGCACGCACCTTGGACGATCTGGCCGCCGCCGCTGAGTCCGGCGTGCCGCCACTGAGCCTCGATATCGATGCCGCGGTGCGAACGGCGTTCCCGCGCCGCGACATCGATGACAAGCAGGCCGACGACCTGCGCAACGGACGCTGGCTCGCTCCGGCCGGAATGCCCGGCGTCTACGCCGCCATCGATCCGGAAGGCCGCGCTATCGCACTGCTCCGGGAATCCGGTAATCGCGCGTCCTCGGTGATGGTCGTCCGCCCCGCCAATCTCCCGGGCGATAGTGGTTGACCACCTCGCGGCGCTTGCTCGGCACTGTGCAATGCTCGCACCTGCCCGTGCCGCAGGATTCGAGCCTCGTCTGCTGATTTCCGTGACCGGCTCCGGCCCGCCGAGGGCGTTCATCGCATAACCACCGCCGCAAGGAAATTCGCGCAGTGTGGGAAAGTCGCCTGCGGCGGCAGTGGCCGGGTAGCGGTCGCGGTGAGTCGGCGTTCAGGAGCCGATCTGGTGCCGGAGGCGTTGCACGGCGTCGTCCATGTGCTCGACGAGCAGAGCGCGGGCGCGCGCGGGGTCGCCCGCGCCGATCGCGTCGCGCAGGCCGATGTGTTCGCGGGACTGTTCCCGCAGGTCCGGATAGGTCGTCTGCAAGGCGCCCAAGCACATGCGCGTCTCGATCAGCAAGGTGCGAGCCGCGCGTACCAGCCGCGGACTGGCCGCACTCTCCACCAGCGCCTCGTGGAAGGCCTGGTCGGCCTCCGACACGCCGACCGCGTCGCCGCGTTCGGCGCACGCGATCATCTCCTCGACGCTGGGACCGAGCGCCTCGTAGGCGATGGGGCGGCGACCGTCCAGGATCAGCTCCAGTGCGCCGCCCTCCAGTGCCGTCCTGGCCCGGTAGATGTCGACGACGTCGTCGAGGCTCAGTTCGATGACGAAGATGCCGCGGTGGCGGATGCTGCGCAGCAGACCCTCGGACACCAAGCGCTGCATCGCCTCGCGCACCGGCCCGCGCGAGACCGCGAACCGCGCCGCGAGGTCGGCCTCGCCGAGCTGCGACCCTGGCGCGAGACTGCCGCGCATGATCGCCTCGCGGAGCCGATCTGCGATCATCTCCGCGGTCGACTGCCGGTTCACCGGCTCGAAATCAATGACGGACATCGATCTGCCTTTCCGCGAACAAGGTCCCGAATCCGGGAACGACCGGCTCGGCGCCGGCCAGCCGCAGCCCTGCCCAGATCGTGACCTGATTGGCCGTCAGCACCGGTTTGCCCAGCGTAGCCTCCAGGTCCGGCAGCACCGCCACGGTGTGCATCGCGGTGTCGGGGATGAGCAGCGCCTCCGCGTCGGGATGGTCGTTGTCCGCCGCCAGCCGCAGCACCTGGGCCGGGGTGAGGGTGCCGACCTCAGCGGCGGTGTCGATCCCCGCGCTGGACATCGAGACGACGTCGATGCGCGCGTCGGCGAGGAACTCCACGAACAGCCGGGCGACCTCGTCGGGATAGCTGGCGGCGACCGCGACGGTGCGCAGGCCCAGCGTGTGCACGGCGTCGGCGAACGCGATGCTGGTGCTGGTCGCCGGGACGCCCGCGACCTCGGCCAGCGCGCGCACCTGATCGCGCGCGCCCTCGGGTCCGTAGACGAAACTGCCCGACGTGCAGGCCCAGACAATCGCGTCGGGGCGGTGCCGGGCGAGCAGCGAGGCGCCGAGGCGCAATTTCTCCGGGCTGCCCAGTTCGAGCAGTTCGGGGACGGCGTGCAGATCGGTGCCGTAGATGTGGGCCACCGGAAGGTGCGCGCCGAGCGCTGCCGCCGCGAGCGGGTAGTCGTCCTCGGCCGCGTGGTCGGGGTAGATGAAACCGACGGTGGGTGCGTGCATGTGATGTTCTTCCTTCAGAAAACGTTGAGCAGCCACTTGCCCGGGCCCATCATCGGGAGCTTCATCCGGCCGAGACATGCCCACATGGTGAGTTGGTTGGCGGTGAGCACCGGCTTGCCGAGGGCTTTCTCCAGCGGCTCGATCACGTCGTACGTGGGCAGGTTGGTACAGCTGACGAAGACGGCCTGGGCCTCGGGGTCGTCGGCGCCGACGATGCGTTCGGCGATCGTGCGATAGCTGACCTTCCAGATGCCGCCGCCGAGCCCGAGGTGATCGGAGCGGACCACCGTGCAGCCGGCTTCGGCGAGGAACTCGTGCAGCCGGTGGGTGAGGATCTCGTCGTACGGGGTCAGTACCGAGATCCGGGTGAGGTCCAGATGGCGGATCGCTTCGAGCAACGCGCCCGAGGTGGTGACCGCGTCCAGCGCCCCGGCACGGCAGATGGTGTCGCGCAACGACTTCTCGTAGGCGAGGCCTTTGATGAAACTGCCCGATGTGCACAGGTAGGCCACGACTTCGGGTTCCACGTGCAGGACGTTGCGTGTGGCCGCGGTGAGATGCGCCGCGTCGGAGACCAATTCGGCCATCTCCAGCGACACCGGAACCGGTTCGTAGGGGGTACGGGCCAGGTGCAGACTCACCTCCAGAGGCGCCCAGCGCCAGAGCTCTCGTTCGAGGGCGAGGTCGAACGGTGCGATGATCCCGATACCCCGTTGTGCAACGGGCCCTTCGAGGTCGGGAAAGCTCAAATCCACTACGGCCCCTCTCGCGCTCAGCCGGGACGACCTCCGAACACGATCGGATTGTTGACAATCATACGATGTGATCTTAGTGTGTCAATGTGGAACAGGGCCCGATTGTCGTCGTCCTGCACAGTGAGAGTGTGCCCGACGACGAACGAATGGACCGAGTAGCAGGCCGCGCCACCATCCGGTACACCGAGGCGCCCGGGTTGGCGAACGCCCTGCGCGGAGCGGAGATCTTGTTCGTCTACGACTTTCGCACCCGGGCGCTGCCCGGCGCCTGGCATGCCGCCGACCGGCTGCGCTGGGTGCACATGGGATCCACCGGCGTCGATCCGGCGATGTTTCCCGAACTGCGGGCGAGCGACGTGGTCGTGACCAACACCAGAGGCGTCTTCGACGCCGCGATCGCCGAGTACGTGCTCGGGCAGATTCTCGGTTTCGCCAAGGACCTGTCCGGTTCGTTGCTGCTGCAACAACGGCACGAGTGGCGGCATCGGGAATCCGAACGGGTCGCGGGGTCGACGGCGCTGATCGTGGGCACCGGCTCGATCGGGCGTCATATCGCCCGATTGCTGCGCGCGGTCGGCATGACCGTGCGCGCCGTCGGCAGGCGGGAGCGCGCGGCGGACCCGGATTTCGGCGAGGTCACCACCGATCTGCACGCTGAACTGGCCCGCGCCGATTACGTCGTCGCGATCGCTCCGCTCACCGAGCGGACCAGGAACATGTTCGACGCCGCCGCTTTCGCCGCGATGAAGCCGCACGCCAGGTTTGTCAACGTCGGCCGGGGGGAACTCGTTGTGACCGACGATCTCGTCGCCGCGCTGCGCACCGGATCGATCGCCGCGGCGGCGCTCGATGTGGTGGACCCCGAGCCGCTCCCCGCCGATCACCCCCTGTGGGAACTGCCGAACGTCCGGATCACCCCGCACAACTCCGGTGACTTCATCGGATGGCGCACCGAGATCGTCGACGCGTTCACCGAGAACTTCGACAACTGGATCGCCGGACGTCCGCTGGACAACGTGGTCGACAAAAGGCTGGGGTATGTGCCCGGCTGAAGGAGCCCATCCATGAGCTACCCCGAAAAGAACCAACCCACCGACCCGACCGCCATGACCGCGGTCGAGCTGGTCTCGGCCTACGCGGCGGGCGCGCTGTCGCCCGTCGAGGCGACCGAGGCGATCCTGCGCGCGATCGCCGATCGCGACGGCGCGCTCAACGCCTTCTGTCTGGTCGATCCCGATCGCGCCCTGGTGCAGGCGAAGGACTCCGAGGCGCGCTGGCAGTCCGGTCATGCCAGAGGGCTGCTCGACGGCGTGCCGATCTCGATCAAGGACGTCTTCCTGACCGAGGGCTGGCCCACCCGGCGCGGCTCCACGTCCATCGACCCGGCGGGACCTTGGCTGGTGGACAGTCCGGTGGCTGCGCGGCTGCGCGAGGACGGGATGGTCTTCCTCGGCAAGACCACCACCCCGGAGATCGCGTGGAAGGCGGTCACCGACAGTCCGCTGGCGGGTGTCACGCGGAATCCGGCCGACCCGTCGACCACCGCGGGCGGCTCCTCCGGCGGCAGCGCCGCGGCCGTCGCCGCGGGCATGGGCCCGGTGTCGGTGGGCACGGACGGCGGTGGCAGCGTGCGCATTCCGGCCGCCTTCTGCGGCATCGTCGGCTTCAAGCCCACCTACGGCCGGATTCCGCTGTTCCCGGCCAGCCCGTTCGGTCCGCTGGCGCATGCGGGACCGATGACGCGCACCGTCGAGGACGCGGCGCTGCTGATGGACATCCTGTCGCTACCGGATCCGCGCGATCCCACCGCGCTGGCTCCCACGCTCGCCGCCTTCCGCGCCGAAATGCAACGCGACGTGCGGGGATTGCGCGTGGCGTACTCACCTGCGCTCGGCTACGCCACGGTCGACCCCGAGGTCGCCGCGATCGTGGAAGCGGCGGTGACCCGGCTGGCCGACGCCGAACTCCGGGTGAGCGCCGCCGATCCCGGATTCGCCGATCCGCGCGAGGCGTTCGAGCTGCTGTGGGCGGCCGGCGCGGCCACCATGCTGTCCGGGTACCCGGAAGGTACGCGCGAACGGGTGGATCCGGGCCTGCGCGCGGTCTGGGAGCGCGGTGAAACCGTCACCGCCGTCGAGTATCTCGACGCGCGCAACGTCGCGGCCCAGATCGGTATCACCATGGGCGCCTTCCACAACGACTACGACATCCTGATCACTCCGACGGTGCCGATTCCCGCGTTCGAAGCGGGACACGACGTGCCACCGGGCAGCGGCCTGCGCAGCTGGCCCGAATGGACGCCGTTCACCTACCCGTTCAACATGACCCAGCAACCCGCGATCAGTATCCCGGCGGGCACGACTCGCGCGGGTCTACCGGTCGGGATGCAGATCATCGGCCCACGCCACTCCGACGATCTGATCCTCGCGGTAGCCCGCTACGCCGAATTCGTGCTGGCTTCCTGAAAGCGAATGGCCCCGCGGAAGACCGCGGGGCCACTCGTCACCGTCGCTCAGGCGCGGGCGAAGACGAGCGTCTCGCCCTGCACACCGTGCAACCACAGCGTGTTGCAGGCCGCGGCCATCTCGGCGAGCCCCTCCTCGATGGTGGCGAACACATTGCCCGGCACCCACCCGAGGTCGCCGTTGATCAGCAGATTGTTGCGGCCGTAGAACAGCGCGAGATCGGTCGCCCCGCGCTCGTGCTCGGCCGCGGAACCGGGCTCGTAGCCGTAGGCCGGATTGCCGATCTCCCACGGCTCGAAGTCGAACAGGCACACATCGCCGGGGATGGGCGTGACCGTCGGATTCTCCCGATGCGGGGCCGCGCCGATGCGCGGGAGCAGGGTGTACACCTCGTTGCGGGCGTACTTGGCGTGGAAGGCGTCGCCTTCCAGCGGCAGCGCGTTCCACACCGCGGCGCAGGTCTGCGGCGCTTCCTCGTCCAGCAAACGGGCGCGGCAGGTCACCGCGGCTTTGGTGAGCGTGATGGTGATGTAGCGGGCCATGCGGTCCTGCTTCCTGATCGGGCCCGCCGGGCGGGCACTGCGGACGGGTGGGGTGCGCGCTACAACTCGGCGAGCACCTCGGACCAGATCGCCAGAGCGTCCTCGATCTGAGTATCGGTCACGATCAGCGGCGGAATCATCCGCACCACGTTCATGTGCGCGCCGCAGGTCAACAGCAGCAGTCCCTTGTCCACCGCCGCGCGCTGGGCGGCCGCGGCGGTGGCCGTGTCGGGCTCGCCGGTGGCCGTGGTGAACTCGGCGCCCACGAGCAGTCCGAGGCCGCGGACGTCGCCGATCGCCTTGGTGGCGCTCTCGCGCATACCGCGCAGCAGTTGCGCCCCTCGGGCGGCCGCGTTGTCCACCAGCCCTTCGGATTCGATCACGTCGAGCGTGGCGATCGCCGCCGCGCACGCCACCGCGTTGCCACCGTAGGTGCCGCCCTGCGAACCCGGCCACGCCCGCGCCATCAGTTCGCGCGGCGCCGCGATGCCGGACAGGGGAAAGCCGCTGGCCAGGCCCTTCGCGATGGTGATCACGTCGGGCCGGACGCCGAAGTGCTGATGCCCGAAGAACTTCCCGGTGCGGCCGAAACCGGTCTGGATCTCGTCGAAGACCAGCAGGATGCCGTGCCGGTCGGCGCGTTCGCGCAGCCCGTGGAAGAACTCGGTGTTGCCGGGGACGTAACCGCCCTCACCGAGCACCGGCTCCACGATGAACGCGGCGGTCTCGGCGGGCGAGGTGAGCGTGGCGAACAAGTAGTCGAGTTCGCGCAGCGCGAAGGCGGTGGCCTCCCGCTCGCTCCAGCCATAGCGGTAGGCGGTGGGGAAGGGCGCGACGTGCACGCCCGGCATGAGCGGGCTGAACCCGGCCGAGAAGCGGGTGCCCGAGGTGGTCATGGTCGCGGCGGCCACGGTGCGGCCGTGGAAACCGCCGTGGAAGACGACGACGTTCGGCCGCCCGGTGGCCTGGCGCACCAGTCGCAGCGCGGCCTCGACCGCCTCACTGCCGGAGTTCGCGAAGAACAGCGTGTCCAGTCCTTCCGGAAGCACCGCGCCGAGCCGTTCGGTCAGCTCCAGCAGCGGCCGATGCAGCACGGTCGTGTACTGGCCGTGGATCAGCGAAGCGACCTGTGCCTGCGCGGCGGCGACCACTTTCGGATGGCAGTGGCCGGTGCTGGTCACGCCGATGCCGGCGGTGAAGTCCAGGTAGCGGCGTCCGTCGGTGCCGTAGAGGTAGCACCCCGCGCCGTGGTCGACGGTCACCGGAGTGGCCTGTTTCAGGATGGGCGAGAGCTCGGTCATGGTGGTTCGCCTCCCGGTGCGGGTGGGATGGAGGGTCATTGTCTATTGTCGGATTGTCGACAATATGCATAACATGGCCGCACGGGTCGCAGCAATGGCCGGACGCTGCGCGCTGCCGAAAGGAGCCACCGACCATGCTCACCGAAAGCGCGCTGAGCGCGCCCGAACGCGCCGCGATCGACACGGTGCCGCGCGGCTTGTTCGTCCAGGGGCAGTGGCGGGCGACGACCCGCACGCTGCCGGTCTTCGATCCGTCGACGGGTGGACTGCTGTGCGAAGTAGCCGACGCGACGCCGGACGACGGTCGCGCGGCGCTGGACGCGGCGTGCGCGGCGCAGGCCGACTGGGCAGCCACCGCGCCGCGCGAGCGCAGCGATCTGCTGATGCGCGTGCATCGCGCGTTGCTGGCCGACACCGACCGGCTCGGGCTGATCGCGACCCTCGAAATGGGCAAGCCGCTGGCCGAGGCGCGCGGTGAGATCGCCTACGCCGCGGAGTTCTTCCGCTGGTTCGCCGAGGAAGCCGTCCGCCTGGACGGCGGGTACATGCCCGCGCCGACCGGCGGCTCGCGTTTTCTGGTGGCCCGGCAGCCGGTCGGTCCGAGCCTGCTCATCACGCCATGGAACTTTCCCGTCGCCATGGGCGCGCGCAAGATCGCGCCCGCGCTCGCCGCGGGCTGCACCTGCGTCGTGAAACCCGCGGAGCAGACGCCGCTTTCGATGCTGGCGCTGGCTCAGGTGCTGGCGGACGCCGGGTTGCCGGCCGGGGTGGTCAACGTCGTCACGACGGCGGATCCCGCCGCGGTGATGACTCCGCTGATCCTCGACGACCGCTCGCGCAAGCTGTCGTTCACTGGCTCGACGGCGGTCGGCAAGCAGTTGCTCGCGCAGTGCGCGCAGACGGTGATGCGCACCTCGATGGAACTGGGCGGCAACGCGCCGCTGCTGGTTTTCGACGACGCGGATCTCGACGAGGCGGTCGAGGGCACGGTGGCGGCGAAGATGCGCAACATCGGTCAGGCGTGCACCGCCGCCAATCGGATTCTGGTTCAGCGCGGCGTCGCCGAGGTCTTCGCGCGCAGGCTCGCCGAGCGGCTGGCGGCCCTGCCGATGGGCCGGGGCACCGAGCCGGACGTCGTGGTCGGCCCGCTGATCGATACCGAGGCCGTCGCCAAGGTGCAGCGCTTGGTCGACGATGCCCGCGCCCGGGGGGCCGGGGTGCTCACCGGAGGGGCGGCCTGGGACGGACCGGGCACTTTCTATCCCGCGACCGTCCTGGTCGACGTCCCCGACGACGCCGAGTTGTGCCACACCGAGATCTTCGGACCGGTCGCCGCGATCGGCGTCTTCGACACCGAGGACGAAGCCGTGCGCCGGGCCAACGACACTCCCTACGGGCTGGTGAGCTACGTGTTCACCGAGAATCTCCGGCGCGGACTGCGGGTGTGCGAGGCGCTGGAAACCGGGATGGTCGGCCTCAACCAGGGCGTGGTGTCGAATCCGGCCGCGCCCTTCGGCGGCGTCAAGGAATCCGGGCTCGGACGCGAGGGCGGGCTGACCGGGATCGACGAATTCCTGGAGACCAAGTACATCGGAGTGCGACTGTGAAGGAGTGCCAGTGAGCGAGTACCGCATCGCCACCATCCCGGGTGACGGGATCGGAGTCGACGTCACCGCGGCGGCGGTACGTGTGCTCGACGCCGTGCTGCCCGGTCTGGCATGGACCGAATTCGACTGGTCGTGCGAGAACTACGTGCGCACGGGCGCCATGATGCCGCCGGACGGCGCGCAGCGGCTCGCGGGCTTCGACGCGATCCTGCTCGGCGCTGTCGGCTTTCCCGGTGTGCCCGACCATGTTTCGCTGTGGGGCCTGCTGATCCCGCTGCGCCGCGCTTTCGGTCAGTACGTCAACCTGCGCCCGGTGCGCCTGCTGCCCGGCACGGAATCGGCACTGCGCGGCCGGACCGCCGACGATCTGGACATCCTCATCGTGCGGGAGAACTCCGAGGGCGAGTACTCGCGGATCGGCGGCATCCACAACGAGGGCCGCCCCGACGAATTCGTGCTCCAGGAATCGGTGTTCACCCGCACCGGATGCGAGCGAATCATCCGCTACGCCTTCGAGCGGGCCGCCGAACGATCCGGGCGATTGTGCTCGGCGACCAAGTCGAACGGGCTCATCCATTCGATGCCCTACTGGGACAGTGTGTTCGAACGCGTCGGGACCGAGTATCCCCAGGTGCGGACGCGGCAGATGCACGTCGACGCGCTGGCCGCCGAAATCGTGCTGCACCCGGACCGGCTGGACGTGATCGTGGGCTCGAACCTGTTCGGCGACATCCTCTCCGACCTCGCCGCCGCGGTGACCGGCGGGCTCGGCTTGGCGCCGTCGGGCAACGTCAACCCCGAGCGCACCGGCCCCTCGATGTTCGAGGCCGTGCACGGCAGCGCGCCCGACATCGCCGGTCAGGGCATCGCGAACCCCGTCGCGCAGGTCCTCGCGGGCGCGATGCTGCTGGATCATCTCGGCGAGTCCGCCGCGGCGGCCGCGGTGGACCGAGCGGTGTGCGACGTGCTCGCCGCGGGGGAGGTCCGCACCCCGGACCTCGGTGGCACCTCGACCACCGACGAACTGGGCGACGCCATCGCCGCCCGCGCGGCCGAGTTGGTGCGTCCCGCCCTCGGGGCCGATCTGGGCTGAGCCCTCGGCCGGAACCCTTGAAACCGGGGGGTTCGGAAGCGGTCTGGGCGGGATCGTTTCGCCAGTTTTCGGGCATCAGGCTTCGCGGTGGTCATCTATCGCCGGGCTCGAGTCGTCGCGTGACCGGCGGAGGGCTGCGTGACCCCGGTCCTGCGCCATGCCGTTACCCAGTGCGGCACCGATGGCACGCCCGGCGGCGTCCGAGCCCGACGCTGCCCGCCGCATCCGCTACCGCCGGTTCGGCGGAGTGGGCCTGATCTGTGGAGCCCCGGTCAGGCGGTGAGCCAGATGGCCTCGGCGGCGGGGCGCCCGAGGTCGGTCGGTGATTCGGTGGCGCCGATGCGGATGGCGATGGTGCCCGCGAAGTCGCGGCGTTCGACGACGGCGATGGCGGTGTCCAGGGCGATGCCGACGGAGTCGAAGTAGCGCAGCATGTCGGGATCGGCGTCGGAGATGCGCGCGACCCGGCCGGATTCACCGGCATGGAAGTCGCTGAGCTGGCGCGCGGGCGGGGTGGGCACCGCGCCGTCCACCGACGGGATCGGGTCGCCGTGCGGATCGCGATCGGGGTATCCGAGTTTGGCGTCGATCCGGGCCATCAGCAGCTCGGAGACCGCGTGCTCGAGCACCTCGGCTTCGTCGTGCACCTCGTCCCAGCCGTAGCCGAGCTCGTTCACCAGGAAGGTCTCGATGAGCCGATGCCTGCGCACCATCGCGACGGCGGCTCGGCGGCCCTCCGGGGTGAGGGCGATCGCGCCGTAGCGGGCGTGCTCGACCAACCCTTGGTCGGCGAGCTTGCGGACGGCTTCGGACACGGTCGAGGCCGATACGCCGATCCGTTCGGCGAGCAACTTGGTGGTCACCTTCTCCTGCGACCACTCCTGCGCGGTCCAGATGACCTTCAGGTAGTCCTGGGCGACCGACGAGAGCACAGGCGCGATCGTCGCGGTACCGCCGTGCGCATCGCCCGGCGCCGGGGCGTCGGCCAACTCGCGTCGAGTGGCGATATCTCGTTTACCTGGCACATACCCGAGCTTAGGCACTGGCGCGCCGATACACACATCCTCGACCTGCCGTCGGCCGATCGACAGCGAATCGCTATTCGCCGTTCACCCATTTGGAAGCGGTGGACCGATGCCGGTCCGCCTGGGTCATACCGTTCTCGACAGATCCAGCGTGTTCCGATGCGCGGCCACGCCGTCGAATCGGCGACCGGCCAACCGGGCGGTCGCGGGCGCGCCGACCGGCTCGCCGGACAACTCGTAGAACGTCGCCGTGGCGCGTCCGGTGAAGTCGTCGCCGGTCACGTCGAGTTCGAAGGCGACGATCCCTTTGCGGACTACGGCGGGGTAGGTGCGATCGACGGTGAACTCCAAGAAGGCGCCGGTGACCCGGTTGCCCGCGCCGTGCCAGGTGCCCATGCCGTTGCTGTCGCTCGTGGCGCGATTGCCGTGGTCGGGATTCGATTGCAGCATCGTGCCGCCAGGGTGGAACTGCATCACGTGGTAGCCGAACGGAGCGCCGTCGGCGCGAACCTCCCAGGTGCCGAGCACCGGATGCCGATCGCTCGCGCTGTGTTCGTCGCCGGCACGAGTTGGCCTCTGCGCGATCACGCTGCGCTGCCGCCTCCGGGCCTGACCACTCATACCGTCTCCCCGCAGACGAACGCCAGTGCGGCGATGCCCCGATCGATGGCGTCGCGCGGCACGTTCGCGAAACTCAGCCGCATGGTGTTGCGGTGCTCGGTGATGTCGTCGGCGTAGAACGCGCTGCCGGGCAGGTACGCGACTCCGTGCCGCAGTGCCCGCGCCAGCAGCGCGTCGGCATCGAAACCCGGCGGCCCCTCGACCCACAGGAACATCCCGCCCTCCGGCTCGACCCACCGGAACCCGGCCGGGAAATGCCGCTCGAGCGCGACCGTCAACGCGTCCAACTTGGCCGAATAGGCGTCGACGACATGAGCGAGGTGCGCGGCCCCGTCCGGACTGCCGAGAAATTCGGCCGCAATCGCCTGGCAGTATGTCGAGGTCTGCATGTCGATGCCCTGCTTCAACGCGAGCACGGTCCGCAGCAGATCCGGGGGCATAACGGTGATCCCGACGCGGATCGCAGGAGCGAGAGTTTTCGACAGGGACGTGATGTACACCGAGTTGTCCGGGGCGAAAGACGACAACGCGGGCGGTGCCACACCGCGATAGCGCAGGTCGGTGTAGACGTCGTCTTCGATGACCAGCGTGCCGTGGCGGACGACGATCTCGGCGATTCGTTCGCGCCGATCGACGGGCATCGTCCGGCCGGTCGGATTCTGGAAAGTCGGCAGTAGGTAGACGAATGCCGTATCGTATCGAGCCAGGGCTTCTTCGAGCGCTTCCGGAACGATGCCGAATTCGTCGGACGGCACCGCCACGACGGTCGCTCCGTGGCTGCGGAATTCCTTGACCGCCGGGCCGTAAGTGGGGGTTTCGACCAGAACCACGTCCTGCGGGTCGAGCAGCGCCAAACACACGTTGTGCAATGCGCCGGAGCCGCCGGTCGAGATATGCAGGCGCTCGAGCGTGCACTGAATATCGCGGCCGTGCAGAAGGTTTCGGGCTTCGTCCAACAGCGGAGCGAATCCCCGGGTCATGCCGTATTGGAGGACGGCGCTGCCGTATCTGCCGATGACCGTTTGCGCCAGCGTCGCCACGAGCTCGCTCGGCAGCAGAGCGGGATCGGGCGCTCCGACCGCGAAGGACACCACGTCGGGGCGGCCTGCCAGTGCCGCGAAGATATCGTCGATGGGACCGCTGGTCACCTCGGCCGCGCCGCGGCTGCGTTTGCCGACGGCCATGTCAGGCGCCGGCCGGCCCGCGCCGCCGCAGGCGGGCAACGGCTTCGGGCACGTGGGCGTCGTACTCCGGCGTCAGCACCACGTCGTCGTTGAACAGGGGATCGGTCCGCATTTCCACCGCGACCAGGTCCTCGGCATCGTCGAGGTTCACCGCCACGTGCACGACGCCGTCGGGGATGTAGATGAACTCACCGGGACCGTGGAAATAGGGCGTCAGTTCCGGGCCGATCAAGGTGGCCGCTCGCCCGCGCAGGCAAACGACGACGATCTCGCTGTGCGCGTGATAATGCGCTTTCGACATCGCTCCCGGGGCCATGTTGACCATGCCCGCCGAAATGCCGGTGGCGCCACAGGTTTCCGTGGTGATGCAAGGAATGAGGCGTTGTCGTTGCCGTCCGATTGTTTCGGCCGCATCGGACGGTTTGATCACACGCACGTGCTTGACTGCGCTTTTCATGGCTACTCCGGGGCATTCCGTCATCGACGAATTGGACGCTAGACCATTCCCGCTGCTGGTGAGACCAGCTTGCGGGCCCGTGGAAAACCCGGGGTATATCGGCGCTTTCGCGAATCCGTCCGGTTAGTTTCCGGTGCGCGAAGACTTCCGCGGCGATGTCGCCGACCCCGACGTAGCGGCCCCGCGGCGCGCCGTCGTGCGACGGCCACGGCGACCTGCCGGTTATCCCACCGCCGCGGTTGCGGCACGAGTCGTGCCGCGGTTCGGATGATCCGACCGGTTCGCGGCGCGGCCGCGCGGCGCGCGACCTGCGCGCGGGGCCCTGGCGCGCTTCGCACCTCCACGTCGGCTCACGGCCGCGCAACCGTTGTGTGAGATCAGCACGCCCGAATACTGTTCGCTACCTGATTTGCGTAGGCTGCGCACTGTGCAGAGATGGCGAAGTCTCGACGAGGTGCCCGCGGACTGGGGGCGCTGTGTCCTCACGATCGGTGTGTTCGACGGTGTGCACCGCGGCCACGCGCAGCTGATCAGCCGGGCCGTGAAGTCCGCCGCCGCGCGCGGCGTGCCCGCGGTGCTGATGACGTTCGATCCGCACCCGATGGAAGTGGTCCGCCCCGGGTCGCACCCCGCGCAATTGACCACCCTGACCCGCCGCGCCGAACTGGCCGAGGAACTGGGTGTCGACGTGTTCTGCGTCATGCCCTTCACCCAGGAGTTCATGAAGCTGACTCCGGCGAGCTATGTCCACGACCTGCTGGTGGAGCGGCTGCACGTGGTGGAGGTGGTGGTCGGCGACAACTTCACCTTCGGCAAGAAGGCCGCGGGCACGGTCGAGACCATGCGCGAGCTCGGCAAGCGATTCGGTTTCGAGGTCGACGGCGTGACGCTGCTCGCCGAACACGCCGTGACCTTCTCCTCGACTTATATCCGCTCGTGCGTCGACGCGGGGGACATGGCGGCCGCCGCCGAGGCGCTCGGGCGTCCGCACCGGGTGGAGGGCGTCGTCGTACACGGTGACGGCCGCGGCAAGCAACTCGGCTTCCCGACCGCGAACGTCGCGCCGCCGATGCATGCCGCCATTCCCGCCGACGGCGTGTACGCCGGGTGGTTCACCGTGCTCGGCCCCGGCCCCACCATCGGCACCGTCACCCCGGGCGAGCGGGCCATGGCCGCCGTCTCGGTGGGCACCAACCCGACCTTCTCCGGACGCGCCCGCACGGTGGAGGCGTACGTGCTCGACGGCGAGGCCGATCTCTACGGTCAGCACGTCGCGGTGGACTTCGTCGAGCACATCCGGGGCCAGCGCAAATTCGACTCGGTGGACGAGCTCATCGAGTGCATGGGCCGCGACGTGGAGACCGCGCGCAAAATCCTCACCGCCGTCGACGCCCGCTGAGCGTCGGGAATTCCGAACTCGAGCGGATCGCTGTAGCGGCGGGTCTCGTGCTCGATCAGCGCGGGCGAGCGTCGTTGCCCGGATGGGACTCGGTCGGCCCGCGATTTCGGCGGGAAGATCCCGGTCCGGTAGGGTGGTCCCTCGGGTTTGCTGCGGTCCGCGGTGGCGCCCGCACCCGGGTAACCGGACATTCGAGCGCGGAACTGAGAAACAGGAGTGGATGCCCCATGGCACTGACCACCGAGCAGAAGTCGGCGATTCTCGCCGAGTACGGCCTGCACGAGAAGGACACCGGTTCCCCGGAGGCGCAGATCGCGCTGCTTTCCAAGCGCATCGCCGACATCACCGAGCACCTGAAGAAGCACAAGCACGACCACCACACCCGCCACGGCCTGATGGCGCTGATCGGTCGTCGCAAGCGGCTGTCGAAGTACCTGCAGGACAACGACATCAACCGCTACCGTTCGCTGATCGAGCGGCTCGGGCTCAGGCGCTGATTTCCAGCGCCAGCGGCGCTGGGTGTTCGCCGCCCCTTCATGGCTCGCGTCCGAGCGGCCACTGCTGGCGACTTCGTCGCGGACGCAGCGGCCACTCGGACGCGAGCCGGGCGGCGAACGGAACAGGCTTGGTCTCGCTTCGCTCGAAAGACGTGGTCGAGGTGAGCTGAGCGCGCCTTGTGCTGACGGTGCGGTCCGGGTGGCGGGACCGTGTTGTCGAGGGTTATCCGTCGGCGAGGCCGTGTTGTTCGGGAAGTATCCGTTGGTGGGGCTGCGGTGTCGGTTTGTTCGTTCGCCGTCCGGCGGGGCCGTCGATGGAGAGTTGCTGTTCTAAGCGTTCGGGTCGCCGCTGGTAACCATTGCTCGTGGTGCTTTCGCGCTGCCGAGTCGTGCACGCCTACGTGCTCGTGAGGCGATCCGTCGTGGTTCATACGGACCCGACGCGGGCCGGGGGTTGTTGCGCCTGCCGCGTCAGAAATCAGGGGTATCGGTCCGGCCCTGCTTGCGCGGTCTCCGGCCGTGGCCACCGGGCAGCCGGTGCGCCGATGGACGGAGTGGTAGGCGGCTGCTCGACACGGGGGTGTCCGAGGCGGTCGCTGGTTCGGCCAACGGGGAGACGTACAATCGCACCGTTGGTTATATGTGTACAGGGGTGCGGATTGCCCCCGTCGCACGACAACATTGCACAGCCGTATGCACCCGTCGCGTGGCGTCGGTCTTCGGTAGTGGCCTATCGGCAGCGAGTTGGCGCCGTCGGGCTTCGATCGATGACCGCCTCCGCGTCGCCGTGTCCAAGGGGATTCGGCCGGGTGTGCGCGCCGCAGCCAGGAGGGTTGCCGCGCGTCCGTACCCGGTACGGCTGACGACAGCCGGATCGCGCCAGCGTGCGCTGGAGCCGGCGAAGACGAGAGGTTGAGAGAGAAGAATGACCGAAACAACTGAACGCAAGAGCTCGGCCGTCGAGGTCGAGCCGGGCGTGTTCGAATCCGTAGCGCTGATCGACAACGGCAGCTACGGCACCCGCACCATCCGGTTCGAGACCGGACGCCTCGCCAGGCAGGCCGCCGGTTCGGTCGTCGCCTACCTGGACGACGAGACCATGCTGCTGTCGGCCACCACCGCGGGCAAGCAGCCCAAGGACCAGTTCGACTTCTTCCCGCTGACGGTCGACGTCGAGGAGCGGATGTACGCCGCGGGCCGCATCCCCGGGTCGTTCTTCCGCCGCGAGGGCCGCCCCTCCACCGACGCGATCCTGACCTGCCGCCTGATCGACCGTCCGCTGCGTCCGTCGTTCGTCGACGGCCTGCGCAACGAGATCCAGGTCGTGGTCACCGTGCTGAGCCTGGACCCCAAGGACCTCTACGACGTGGTGGCCATCAACGCCGCGTCCGCGTCCACCCAGATCGCGGGCCTGCCGTTCTCCGGCCCGGTCGGCGGCGTGCGCGTCGCGCTGATCCACGACGGGGCGGGATCCCAATGGGTGGCCTTCCCGACCACCGAGCAGCTCGAGGGCGCGGTATTCGACATGGTCGTCGCGGGCCGCGTGGTCGAGTCAGGTGACGTCGCGATCATGATGGTCGAGGCGGAGGCGACCGAGAACGTCATCGCGCTGGTCGACGGCGGTGCGCAGGCGCCGACCGAGGCTGTCGTCGCCGAGGGGCTCGAGGCCGCCAAGCCGTTCATCGCCCGCCTCTGCCGCGCGCAGCAGGACCTGGCCGAACTGGCCGCCAAGCCCACCGAGGAGTTCCCGCTCTTCCCGCCGTACGGCCGGGACGTGTACGAGGCCGTCGAGGGAACCGCGAAGCGTGAGCTGGGCGAGGCGCTGAGCATCTCCGGCAAGCAGGAGCGCGAGGAGAAGATCGACGAGATCAAGCTCGCCGTGCTCGACCGCCTGGCCGACGACTACGCCGGGCGGGAGAAGGAACTGGGCGCGGCATTCCGCTCCGTCACCAAGAAGCTGGTCCGTCAGCGGATCCTGTCCGACGGCTTCCGCATCGACGGCCGCGGGCTGGCCGATATCCGCGCGCTGTCCGCCGAGGTCGCTGTGGTGCCCCGGGCGCACGGCTCGGCGCTGTTCGAGCGTGGCGAGACCCAGATCCTGGGCGTCACCACGCTGGACATGGTGAAGATGGCCCAGCAGGTCGACTCGCTCGGCCCGGAGACCAGCAAGCGCTACATGCACCACTACAACTTCCCGCCGTTCTCCACCGGCGAGACCGGCCGGGTGGGTTCGCCCAAGCGTCGCGAGATCGGCCACGGCGCGCTGGCCGAGCGGGCGCTGATTCCCGTGCTGCCCAGCCAGGAGGAGTTCCCTTACGCCATCCGTCAGGTGTCGGAGGCGCTGGGATCCAACGGCTCCACCTCGATGGGTTCGGTGTGCGCCTCCACCCTGTCGCTGCTCAACGCCGGTGTGCCGCTGAAGGCGCCGGTCGCCGGCATCGCGATGGGTCTGGTGTCGGACACCATCACCAACGACCAGGGTGAGGAAGAAGTCCGCTACGTCGCGCTGACCGACATCCTCGGCGCCGAGGACGCCTTCGGCGACATGGACTTCAAGGTCGCGGGCACCCGCCAGTTCGTCACCGCGTTGCAGCTGGACACCAAGCTGGACGGCATCCCGTCGCAGGTGCTGGCCGGCGCGCTGAGCCAGGCCCACGACGCGCGCACCACGATCCTGGACGTGATGGCCGAGGCCATCACCACCCCGGACGAGATGAGCCCGTACGCGCCGCGCGTCACCGCGATCAAGATCCCGGTCGACAAGATCGGCGAGGTGATCGGCCCCAAGGGCAAGGTGATCAACCAGATCACCGAGGACACCGGCGCCAACATCTCCATCGAGGACGACGGCACCGTGTTCGTCGGCGCGACCGACGGCCCGTCCGCGCAGGCCGCGATCGACGCCATCAACGCCATCGCCAACCCGCAGCTGCCGAAGGTCGGCGAGCGCTTCCTGGGCACGGTCGTCAAGACCACCGCCTTCGGCGCGTTCGTCTCGCTGCTGCCGGGCCGCGACGGTCTGGTGCACATCTCCAAGCTGGGCAACGGCAAGCGCGTGGCGAAGGTCGAGGACGTGGTGAACGTCGGCGACAAGCTGCGGGTGGAGATCGCCGACATCGACAATCGCGGCAAGATCTCGCTCGTGCCGGTCGAGGAGAACGCCGAGGAGACCGGCGACGACACGGCCGATGCGGGTTCGGCCGGGACCGAGTAGTACTTGTCTCTGTGACGAAGAAGAAGACGACAACCCCTCTGCTCAGCACCGGGCAGGGGGGTTCGTCACTCGAGCTGCGGGCGGACTCGGACAGCGGCGTGCGGCGTACCGTACTGCCCGGCGGATTGCGGGTGGTCACCGAGCATCTGCCCGGGGTGCGTTCGGCGTCCGTGGGTGTTTGGGTCGGTGTCGGATCGCGTGACGAGGGCCCGAGCGTCGCGGGAGCTGCCCACTTCCTGGAGCACCTGCTGTTCAAGGCGACGCCGACGCGGTCGGCCCTGGACATCGCCGAGGCGATGGACGCGGTCGGCGGCGAGCTGAACGCGTTCACCGCGAAGGAGCAGACCTGCTACTACGCGCATGTCCTGGACGACGACCTGCCCTTGGCGGTCGACATGGTCTCCGACGTGGTGCTCAACGGCTTGTGCCGGGCCTCGGACGTGGACGTGGAGCGGCAGGTGGTGCTCGAGGAGATCGCCATGCGCGACGACGACCCCGAGGACCTGGTCGGCGACTCCTTCTTGGCGGCGTTGTTCGGCGATCATCCGATCGGGCGTCCGGTGATCGGCTCGATCGAATCCATCGAGGGGATGCGGGCCGCGCAGCTGCGGTCGTTCCACCTGCGGCGTTACCGGCCGGACCGGATGGTGGTCGCGGTCGCGGGCAACGTGGAGCACGACCACACCGTGGAATTGGTGCATCGTGCCTTCGAGAACCGGCTCGACCTGGCGGCGGCGCCCGCCCGGCGGCGCGAGGGCCGGTTCCGCCCACACGGCGACCCGCAGCTGCACTGGAGCCATCGCGACAGCGAGCAGGCTCATCTGGTGTTCGGCGTGCGCGCCTTCGGGCGGCACGAAGGGGACCGGCGCTGGCCGCTGTCGGTGTTGAACACCGTGGTCGGCGGCGGGTTGAGTTCCCGTCTGTTCCAGCGCATCCGGGAGGAGCGCGGACTGGCCTATTCGGTGTATTCCAGCGTGGACACCTTCGCCGACACCGGAGCGTTCTCGGTCTACATCGGCTGCCAGCCGGAGAACCTCGGTCAGGTGGCGGCATTGGCCCGCGGCGTTCTCGAGGAAGTCGCAGCCGACGGCATCAGCGACGCCGAGTGCGCCCGCGCCAAGGGCTCGTTGCGCGGCGGGCTGGTGCTCGGTCTGGAGGATTCGGCCTCGCGCATGAACCGGTTGGGGCGCAGCGAACTCAGCTACGGCAACCACCGCACCGTGTCGGAGACCTTGGCCCGCATCGACGCCGTCACGACCGAGGAAGTGTCGGCCGTCGCGCGGACCTTGCTGGCGCGGCCGTTCGCCGCGTCGGTCGCCGGACCGTACAAGCGCACCCGTGATCTGCCCGCTGCCGTCCGGCGGCTGGTGCCGAGCTGATCCGCACGCGGGCGCGGGGTTGCCGCTTGGCGGAGCATCCCCCGCCGCGATACTGTTTCGGCCGCCCGGCCGTCGGTTCTTCGCCGGAGGGCGCTGAACTCGATTGTCCGGGTGTCGGATCCGGCGATCTCTGGCAAGGAGTCGAGATGAACCGAACAAGTCGTGCCCTTCGCCTGCTCGGCGCGGTTTCGCTGTCCGTCGTCGTGCTGGCCGGGTGCGGCGGAACGGACGCGGACGCGGGCAAGCCGGGTGAGCCGACCGAGGCCGCACTGCGCACGGAAGCCACGAAGATGACCGAGGCGCTGGCGAGTCACGACTACGCCGCCGCGTACCGATTCCGTTCCGCGCGTTGCAGGCTCACGCTCAACGAGGACGACTACGTGGCGTCCATGGCGCAGCTGTACGACGGCCGGGACCTGAAGTCGAAGCCGTCGGAGATCACCGTCACCACGTCCGGATCGACCGGGACGGTCACGGTCAAGAATTTCGACGCCCGCGCCGCCCAGGACGACTCGAAGCCCAAGACCTGGACATTCGTCGACGGGCAGTGGCGCTTCGACAACTGCTGACCGCAGACCCGCTCGGCCGGGTCATTCCGGCCGGGCGCGGTTGGCGGCCGCCACGATCGTCGGCACCAGTCCGGGCAGAGCGGACTCGAGGTCGTCGGTGCGCAGACGCTGGCAGGTCTGGCCGTCGATGACCAGGCGCTCGATCACGCCCGCGTCGCGCAGGATCTTGAAATGGTGGGTGGCGGTCGACTTGTTGATCACCTCGTAGAGCGCGCCGCAGCGGACCGCCGTTCCCGCGTTGCTGAGCCGGCGCACCATTTCCAGGCGCACCGGGTCCTGCAGCGCGCTGAGCACCGCGGGCAGGGTGGCCACCGGGGGCGCCTGCTGGTCCGCGTCTCGGACATCGACCATGATCTGGCTCACTCTCGGGTTTGATGATCGTCGTACCGGATGTATCGTCGACTGCTGTTCGATCATCATCAAACCTACCTGATCGGAGTTCCGATGGCAGCGACGATGGCGGTGGCCGTCGACGAGCAGACCTCACAGCGCTGGGCTTACGCCCTGGTGCTGGCGGCCAGCGGCGTGGCGCTGGGGGTTTCGGGCGTTCCCGCGCCGCTCTACGGCATCTATCAGAAACAGTGGCATCTCTCGCCGCTCACCACGACCATCGTGTTCGCGGTCTACGCGGTGGCCGCCCTGGGCGCGGTGCTGGTATCCGGGCGGATCTCCGATGTGGTCGGCCGGAAACCGGTGCTGCTCGGCGCCTTCGCCACAATGGTCGCCGGATTGCTGGTATTCGTGCTCGCCGACAGTGTGCCCATGCTGCTGCTGGCCCGTGCGCTGCACGGCGTCGCGGTCGGCTCGACCGTGGTCGCGGGCGCGGCCGCGCTGCTGGATCTGCGTCCGCACCGCGGCGCGCGGTCCGGGCAACTCAGCGGCGTCGCGTTCAACGTGGGAATGGCGGTGGCGATCTTGGGCTCGGCGCTGCTGGCTCAGTACGCGCCGCATCCGTTGCGGACGCCGTACGTCGTGATCACCGTCGTCTGCCTCGCGATCGGCGTCGGCGTGCTCGCGCTGCGCGAACCGCATTCGGCCCGGGTGGCCGGGCGCATCCGGATCGCGAAACCCGCCGTGCCGCCGGAGATTCGGGCCGACTTCTGGTTCTCGGCCATCGGCGTGATGGCGGCCTGGTCGGTGCTGGGCGTGCTGCTGTCGCTGTACCCCTCGCTGGCCACGCAGCAGACCGGCATCCACAACTTGGTCTTCGGCGGCGCCGTCGTCGCCTCGACCGCCCTCTCCGGCGCCACCGCGCAGCTGTTCGCGACCGGCGTGCCCGCTCGGCGGGCCGCGATCCTCGGCGACACCGGCATGGCGCTGGCGCTTGTGCTGACGGTGCCCGCGCTGGCCACACACAACTGGGTGGTGGTGCTCGCCGCGGGCGTCGCGCTGGGCGCGACCTTCGGACTCGGTTTCGGCGGATCGCTGCGCCACCTGTCGGATGTCGTGCCGCAACACAAGCGCGGCGAGACCATGTCGGCGTACTACTTGCTCGCCTATTCGGCCATGGCGCTGCCCACTATCGCGGCCGGTTGGGCGGCCACCACCTGGGGCCTGAGCGCCGTGTTCCCGTGGTTCGTCGGTGTCGTCGCCGTCGCCTGCCTGATCGCGGCCGGTCTCGGCCTGCGCCGCGACCGGTCTGGGGTCGTACGGGCATAGCGGCGATTGGCTTTTTGTCACGAGTGTCCGCTAATGTTCTGTGTCGCATCACGGTCACCGCGATGCGAATGCGGATGTAGCGCAGCTGGTAGCGCATCACCTTGCCAAGGTGAGGGTCGCGGGTTCGAATCCCGTCATCCGCTCCACGAAATCACCCGGCCGCTCCGCCGGGTTCACGCGATCACATCCAGTCGATGGTCACTCGCCATCCCCCGGTGGACCTGCTGCGCGGTACCGGCCAACCAGCGTAGAACGTGTATCAGTCGCCTGGTGAGCGGTTCCCCGGACTCGCGCGGGTGTGCACCGGTCTGTGGTCAGCGGTGATCGAGCAGATCATCGATGTCGCGGACGACGTCTCGGGCCCGTACGCCCGCGACGAACGACATGTCGTGCGGGCAGCGGGGGAGTTCTTCGTCGGTGCAGTCGCGGTGGCAGACCGGGCAGGCCGTGGTCCACGACATCAGCACCCGGTCACGGGCGCGGCCGAGTGGCCCGGCGTTGATCACGTTGCCGATCCAGAAGATGCCCACGGTCGGGGTACCGAACGCCCTGGCCAGATGACGGGGTCCGCTGTCGTTGCCCACGAAGATCGCACTGCGGGCCAGGACGCCGCACAGCGTGGGCAGCGGCGCGCCGATCAGCGTGCGGACCTGCCGGGTCCGCACGCCGTCGGACGATCGCGCGCCGATACGCCAGCGGAGGTCCTCGACGAGGTCGCGATCGGGCTCCGAGCCCAAGAGGACGACCGCCATGTCCCGGTCGAGGCAGTGGCCGGCGACCTCGGCGAAGCGTTCCGGAGGCCATCGGCGGCGGGGATCTCTGGCTCCGGGATGAACGGCCGCGACCGGGCCGTGCAGGCCGCGCAGGATCTCGGCGGCGGCGGAGCGATCCGCCGGCGTCGGCTCGAGGTGGGGTTCGAGCAGCACGGGCGCCGCGCCGGCCAGGCCGACCACCTCGAGCGCTCGCAAGGTCTCGTGCTGGTAGTAGCGGAACGGCAGCATGCGGGACAGGGGAGCGGCCCCTTCGGCGCGGGAACCCACCGTCCACCGTGGCCGCAAGCTGGTCAGGAAGGGATTCGACCACGCGCCTCCGCCGTGCAGCTGCACACCCAGATCGATCGGGCCCAACCGGTGCCCGCCCGTGCCTCCGTCGCTGCCCTCCCCCTCGACGACCACCACCTCGTCGACGGGGCCTGGCCGGTCGGCCAGCAGCGCGGCGTGCTCGGCGGAACCGAGCAAGATGATGCGGGCGTCGGGATACTTCGCCGCCAGCGCATGGATCGCGGGTAGGGCGAACAGCAGATCGCCGAGACCGCCGCCGCGCAGTACCGCGATGCGCCGCACATCGGGGAAGGTCTCGCCGAGCGGGCCGAGCACCGGACGAGAGGAGACGAGTTCCGCATCGATCGCGCTCGTCTGTCCCATGCGACCTCCTGTGGAGACGATCCGACGGCCCGGAACGAATGTCGTCGTTCTACCCGGGGTCCGACGGCACAAACCGCGCCGCATCCGAGACGGAATGTTTCGGCGCGGTCGGTCCGGGCATGTCCGCACGTGCGGGCTTCGCCGTGAGGCCCGGATCGGTAACTGCGCGTTCCATCCAATCGTCCTCGGCGAACGGAGACAGCAGTGCAGATCGTCACGGTGTCCGAGCACGCGGGCCCGACGGCCGGATCCGGTGGCGACGGCCGTGGCGGGAGCGCCGCCGAAGCCCGGCACCTGTCGGCCGACTTCGGGTCTTCCCAGCTGGAGCGGCCGTGATGGCAGCGGGCGACCCGCTCGTCGTGATCGGCGACGCGCTGCTCGACATCGATGTCGAGGGCCGCGCCGACCGATGCAGCCCGGATACGACCGCTCCCGTCGTCGACGTCGCGCACCGGACGTTCCGCCCCGGTGGCGCGGGATTGGCGGCCCGGCTCGCCGCGGCGCAGGAGCGCGAAGTGGTGCTGATCGCGGGCTTCGCGGAAGACGAGGCGGCTGCCCGGCTGCGCGGGCTGCTGGACTCGCACGTGCGGGTCATCGCCCTTCCCCAGCGCGGTTCGACGGTCTGCAAGCAGCGAGTGCGGGCGATCGGCCCCTGCGCCCCGAACGGCCACGCCCGTGCCCGGCAGTCCCGGCGGCCCATCCTGATCACCAGAATCGACTCCGGCGCCGGGCAGGTCGGCGCCGACCTGCTTCCCGACGAGGCGGTCGCCGTGCTTGCGGCGGCGCGCGCGGTCCTGGTCTCGGACTATGGTGGCGGCGCCGCGGCCCACCCGCAGATCCGTGGGCTGCTGCGCGCCCACGCCGACCACGTTCCGATCGTCTGGGACCCCCATCCCCGCGGACCCGTACCGATCCCGGGCGCGGCCCTGGTCACCCCGAATCACGCGGAAGCGCTCACCCTGCTGTCCGGGCGGCTCGACGACGGACCTGACCTGTGGAGGCTCGCCAAAGGGTGGGCTGTCGGGGCGATCGCGGTGACCCTCGGAACGGAAGGGGCCCTGGTCTGCCTGCGCGCGTCGGGCAAACGCCTGCGCATCCCGCTTCCGTCCGTGGCAAAGGCGCCGGATGGCGCCGACACCTGCGGTGCGGGGGACAGCTTCGCCGTTGCCGCGGCAGCCCGCTTGGCCGAGGGGCGTGGACCGGAGAGCGCGGTGCGCCGCGCGGTGCTCGCGGCAGCCGAGTTCGTCGGGTCGGGCGCCGCCGCCGCGTTCTCGGAGACGGAAGCGGCGACGGTTTCCGGAGCGTCCGCCGCCTGGGACCGGCTGTGGACCTGATCCGCCTGCCTCGAAAACCTTGTGTACCAAGCGATCACCCCGAAGTTCGGAAACCGAGTCCTGCCTCGCTTCTCCGGCGGTAACCGAACCTCCTCGTGCCCGAGCCCGCCGCGGATGACATACTGGGTTCGCAGGTCACCGGCTGCCATCACGATGTGCGCGCGCCGGCCGTTGAGTCAACAGCGGATTCTCGGCCGAACGCGCCCGTGTCCGCGCGATCCCGTCGAAGGGATGGCGGCGGTGCCGTGGTGTCGCGGCCGCAAGCCCCTGTACCTCGGAGAGGCATTGCATTCATGACTCAACACGTGCAACCCCACATGTCCGATGTGCTCGCAGATAGCTCCATGCCGTCGGACCAGCCCGCGGTGGGAAGCTTCCGGTTCTGGTTCGCCACCCGTCGCTGGGAATGGTCGGCCGAGGTGTATCGCATGCACGGCTACCGGCCCGGTGAGATCGAGCCCACCACGGAGTTGTTGCTGGCGCACAAGCACCCGGACGACCGCACGCACGTCGCCGAGATCATCGAGCGCGCCATCGACCGAGGGGAGACCTTCTCGAGCAGGCACCGGTTCATCGACCTGTCCGGTCAGGAACACACCGTGCTCGTCGTCGCCGACCGGATCCTGGACGACACCGGCACCGCCGTCGGCACCTCCGGTTTCTACGTCGACCTCTCGGGCACCATCGCCGAAGCGCACCAAGCCATGCTCGCCGCGACCCTGCCCGGACTCTACGAGAATCGCGCGGTGATCGAGCAGGCCAAAGGGGTGCTCATGCGCATCTATCAGATCAGCGCAGATCAGGCGTTCCAAGTGCTGCGCTGGCGTTCTCAGGAGACCAACACCAAATTGCGAGCGCTCGCCCAGCAACTGATCGCCGAACTTCCGCTCGTCCCGCCGCCACCTGCGGACCTGGTCGCCGCGTTCGACCACATCCTGCTCACCGTCCATCACCGGATACCGCCCGACTGATCGTGCGAGAGGCGGCCCCCCGGCGGTGCGGGCATTTCGTTTTTCGGACCGATGTTCCGTGGGACTTCGTCTAACGCGCTGACATGCACGTCGATGGCTGTCAGGCTCGAGCATGCGGTCTCGTGCCGACACCGGCCGCGGGAGGTGCGCATGACCTGTCAGTACGGCGTGAAAGGCATCCGGACCGCGGATGGTCTGCTCGTGGTGACGCACGGTGAACTGGACGCCGCGAGCGCCGACGAGTGCTTCACCGCGATCATCGATGTCGTCGAAAACTACTGCGACACAACTGCGAATCTTACTTCGGTCGTGATCGACCTCTGCGAGCTGCGTTTCCTTTCCTGCGCGGGCGTCAGTATGGTGCTGCGGCTGGCGGGATGGGCTGCGCGATCGGGCATCTCGGTCGGCATGACCGTGCCCGAAGACGGCCCTGTGCGGCGCATCGTGGACGTCCTCGGAGTGGGACGGAGCGTGCCGGTCGTCGCGTGCCCGGCGCCTGCGGTACACGGCGGTGCCCACGACCCGCGTGAGTGCCGTACGTCCGGAGTTCCGCTCCGGCGGCGTCCGCCGCTGACCCGCGGTCCCGAGAACGCAGATCCACGCTGTCGGCCGTCCGATTTACGAATAAGACCGCCCACGAGCGCTTGAGGCAGCCGCCGGGCGGTACCCCGCGATCATCGCCTCGTTCACCACCGGTGAGCGCGTCGATCGCTGGAGAACGGGAATCGAGGAAGCTCATGTCATTGGCGACCGCGAACCACAGGACCGCCACACCCCGCCGTACGCGGCGCGGAACCGACAGCTACGACGGCATTGAACCGTGGCTGGAGAAACTGTCCGCGATGGACGAGAACGATCCCGAACGCTCGCGATTGCGGGAAGCGATTCTGCGGCGGTGTCTACCGCTCGCCGAGCACATCGCCCGTCGCTTCGTCGGTCGCGGGGAAAACTACGACGATCTGTACCAGATCGCGACTGTGGGGCTGGTGCTCGCGGTCGATCGGTTCGACCCGGCGCGGGGACCGTCGTTCCTGTCGTTCGCGGTCCCCACGATCATGGGCGAGGTGCGTCGCCACTTCCGCGATCACAGCTGGGCGGTGCGGGTGCCGCGCCGGATCAAGGAGATCCAGTTGACGATCGGCCCGGCCGTGGAGCGGCTCTCCCAGCGCCTGGAACGGATGCCGACCGCGCTGGAGATCGCCGTGGAGTTGAACCTCGACCTGACGGAAGTCACGCAAGCGCTGCTGGCAGGCAACGCCTATTCCACGAACTCGATCGACGCCGTCGTCGAGGACGACGACACCGGCAGCACCTCGGTCCGGATCGCGGAGACCTTCGGCGAGGAGGACCCGTCCTACGAGTTGACCGACGAGGCCCTGGCGATCGCTCCGCTGCTCGCCGAACTGCCCGAGCGAGAGCGGCGCGTGCTGCACATGCGCTTTTTCGAATCGCGCACGCAAGCACAGATCGCCGCGGTGCTCGGCGTCTCGCAGATGCACATCTCCCGGGTGCTGGCACGGACGCTCGCCGAGCTGCGCGAGCGCGCCATGCGGGACTGACCGCGGTCGCCCGGACTCGTCGCGGGCCGAAGGCCCCGCCGCGTCACGCGCTGAGCGTCGTGTGCGGGGGTCGGCCGTACGCGCCGCGATAGGCGGTCGCGAATCGTCCCGGGTGAGCGAAGCCCCAAGCCGCGGCGATGGAGGTCACTGTGTGCCCGTCGTCGGGCGAGAAGTCGCGCAGTTGTTCGTGCGCCCCGCGCAGGCGAAGCCGCCGCAGATACGCCATGGGCGTGGTGTCCAGATGGCGGCGGAACGCCAGTTGCAGCGCACGGGCGCTGACATAGGAGGCCGCGGCGATGTCGGCCACGCTGATGTCCTCGCACACATGTGCCTCGAGGTACGCCACTGCGCGCCGCACGGTGTCGGGATGGGCGTCGTTGCGGTCGCCAGCCGTCGGATCCAGGTGTGCGGTGCTCGGCAGGGTGTGCAGCACGGTGGCGGCCAGGTACTGCACGGCGGTGGATGCGATCAGCGGCGCCTCGCTGGCCACAGGATCCGCGGCGACACCGCGCATATGCCCCAGTACGTCGGACAGATGCTTCGCCGCGACCGCGGAGACCGGGCGATGACCCGTCAGGCGAACCGGCTCCAGGTCGTGCTCGGGGCTCGCGGCCGCCACCCGGGTCAGCAGCGCGGGATCGAACATCGTGATGCGGTAGCGGGCGTGGTGGACCACCCCGGAGTACGGCAGGTCCGGTGGCGTGAGCAGCCCGAGTTCACCGGGCTGGAAGAAGTCGGTGGTGCCGTCGGCATAGTTCTCTTCGATCGATCCCGAGTCCACCTCGCACAGGCAGATCTTGCCCAGCGGCTGAGCGTCGTACTTCATGTCGAAGCTCAGGTCGAGATCATCCAGGCTGACCGGACCGAGCATTTTCCGGGTGATGTCCGTGCGCACCGCCACACCGGTGCTGGTGCCGATCCGCATCCTGGTGTAGTTGGAATTGAGGAATTCCTCTGTGTCGCCCAAACTGTCGCTGTGGAAGGCCAATGACTCCATTGCTGCGACACTCCTGCTGTTTCGATAAGGCATCCCGCCCAGCACGTCGTAAAAGGTTTGTCGAGCAACTCTGCTTCGACGTGCGGCCTGGTCACAACCGTGGTCGATTCAGGCGAGGCGCGCGGTTGGTACCACCAACTGCGACGAGGCTCCGATCCCGCACGCACCGAGATGAGGTGAATACCCGCTCCGGCTGCGTTTCAACCGTCGGGAGACTCCTACTCTACCCGCCGCGCGGCGATCGCACCGGGCAGCTGGGAGGAGCACGGGCGGGTGGCGCGGGCATCGACGTGTTTCGTCCGCACCTCAGCGGCCACCCTGACCACGAAGGGCGCGGTGGCGTCCTTCTACAACGCCGTCCCGAGAGACGAGGAGGCCCTATGGTTTCGCAGGACACGATCGCGCAATTGCGCCAGGACATCACCACCGCCTCGGACGCGGGTGACGAGGCGAATGCCGAGCGCCTGCGCCGTGAGCTCGCCGAAGCGATCCGGGAAGCCGACAAGAGCGGCGAGACCGAGCAGCGGTGACGGATCGGCGGACGCGCAGGCCGGCTGCTGCCGGCCTGCGCGCCGATCATCCCGCGCTCTCCCGGTTCTCGAGGCCGACGGCGTCGGTGAGTTCGCGGCGGTGACGCAAAAGTTCGGGGTGCTCGGAACTCAGCTCGCGCATCAGATCGCCAAGCCCGTCGGCGATGGCGTTGAGCTTCTGCTGGATGGCGGCGTCGGAGCGGCTCTGGGTGTTCTGCAGCAACGCGACGAGCAGGAAGGTGATGATCGTCGTCGCGGTGTTGATGACCAGTTGCCAGGTGTCGACGCTCGGCAGCAGAAAGATCGTCGGCGCCCACACCAAGACCAGGATCACACAGAAGACGAAGAATCCCGCTTTGGAGGCCAGTGCGCTGGCCGCTGTCGCGAAGCGGTCGAACACCGACAGTTTCCCCTTGATGTCCGACGGCATGGTGGCGGGCTTTCCGGCGACGGGGTTTTCAGTGCGCTGAGCCATGCGAATCCTCTCGAAAATGCCCGATCCAGACGGGCTTCGATTTACCTGACCGGACGGGTTCAAACGCCGTGTGCGGCGTGGCTGTGTCACCGATGCGCCGGCGCTTCCCCGCGAAACCCTTGCGGTTGTCGCTCATTCGTCCGGCTCGTCGCGCGGCGGCAAGTAGGGCTCGGCCTCCTCGGGGTGGCCGCCTGCGATGCTGCGCGCACGCGCGAGTTCGGCATCGAGTTCCGCCCCCAGCAGGATCGCGATGTTCGAGATCCACAGCCAGACGAGGAAGACGACCACGCCACCAAGAGAGCCGTAGACCCGGTTGTAGGAGCCGAAGTGGCCGACATAGAAAGCGAACCCCCAGGACGCGCCCGCCCAGAGGAGAACGGCTATGGCGCTACCGGGCGTCAGCCAGCGGAATCCCGGCTGCCGCACGTTCGGCGCCGCCCAGTACAGCAGGGCGAAGACCAGACCGATCAGTGCCATCATCACCGGCCACTTGACGATGCCCCACACTGTGATCGTGGCGTGCCCGAGGCCGAGCCACCGGCCGATCTGCTCGGCCAGCGAACCGCTGACGACGACGCCGACGGTGCAGGCGCCCAGCAAGACCACCACCGCGGCGGTCAGGGCGACCCGCACCGGCACGGTCTTCCAGACCGGCCGCCCCTCCGCGATGTCGTAGATGGCGTTGGTCGCGCGCATGAACGCGCCGATGTAGGCGGACGCGGTCCACAGCGCCGACGCCAATCCGAGCAATGCCAGCGGTCCGGCGGGTGCTTGCGCTTGCTCTATGTTGTTCACCGCGTCGACAAGCAGATCGGTACCGCTGCCCGGCGCGATCTCGCGCATGGTGTCGATCAGCGCCTTGGTGTCGTCGCGTCCCAGCATGCCCAGTCCTGCGGTCAACACGATCAACCCCGGAAACAGCGACAGCACGCTGTAGTACGTCAGCGCCGCGGCCCAGTCGGTGAGATTGTCCCTTTGGAACTCGCCGACCGACCGCTCGACCACGCCCCACCACGACCGCCACGGCAGATCCGCGGGCCCGCGCAGCCGGCGTCGCACCGCAAACCTCTTCTGCAATCCCTGCGCCACCCGCCTCACCTCCGCTCGCGACGGATACCCGGCAGGTGGGCTCCGAAACAGATTCGGAGGCAGTGATGTTCGATGATTTCGGCGCACTCGATGGGTGCTGGGCGCGGTGCGCGGAGGGCGGAAAATCCGTTGTTCCCCGTAGCGCGGAACCGTAACGTCGCTCGAGTTTGTCCACCGATCGACCGAAGGAGACCCATCGTGGAACCCGTCACCGAACGCGACATCAGGTCGTCGTTCGTCAACTGTTCGAAAGGCGACGCCAAACGGCTGCCGGTACCCAAGGACCTGGACGAACGGCCCTGGGCGGATCTGGACTTCCTCGGCTGGAGCGATCCGTCTCTGCCCGGGCGCGGCTACCTGGTCGTCCCGCGGGACGACCGCTTGGTGGGCGTGGCGCTGCGCTATGCGACCGGCGGCACCGGCCGGGCGCAGATGTGCACGATCTGCCTGACCACCCATACCGGCGGCGGGGTCTCGCTGATGACCGCGCACAAGGCGGGCGAATCCGGCCGCAGGGGCAACTCGGTCGGCACCTACATGTGCACCGATCTCGCTTGCTCGCTCTACGCGCGCAACAAGAAGCGCCCCGCGCTCGGGAGCCGATACCGCGAGGACCTCACGCCAGAAGAGAAGATCGAGCGGGTGCGCGACAACCTGAACACGTTCCTGGCGAAGCTGTACGCCTGATTCTCGCGCCCATCCACCGGCAGCCCGTGCGCTGCCCGCCAGAACGGAGGTAGATGCCATGTGCCGACATTCGACAACCGCACTATCGAGCCACCTCACACCGCAACGGGACTCGGGGTGGCCGTGATTCCTCGCCGGTCGAGTCGGCCCGGAGCGCCCGGGTCGTCCCGTCCGGCGAGGAATCACCGCTCCGGAGATACCGAGCGCATCAGCCCGTCGGTTCGTCGTGCGCGGGTTCCCACACCGCGGGCAAGCTGGGGGCGCCGGGGACCAGAACGCATCGCGCGCATCCCGATGCTGGGAAGGGTCAGGTCGGTGCGGACTCGGTCTCGTGCACCGTCAGCCAGCGAACCGCGCCGGGGTCATCGGTGGTCAGCACGGCGGTCACCCGGCGGCTGTTGACGCTTCCGGCCGTCCGATGTGTCTCCAGGAATCGCACCACCGCGATGTCGCCGGAGCGCAGGAGTTCCTCGACTTCGGACACTTCGATCGCCAATCCGGGCAGAGCGTTTCGCGCGCCGCGGACACCCGCGAGCAACGCGCCGCGCCCGAGTACTTCGCCACCGGTCGTCACCATGCTGAACCGCTCGTGCTGCGCCGCGGCGAATCGCTCGAACACCTCCGCCTGCGCTTGCGACCCGAGCCACGTGGCGAGGTCGGCGTGCAACCGCTCGACCGCATCCACCAGATCCACACCCATGCGCGGCATCGTACGCAGGCGGCGACCGACGTGGCGAGGAGCGGCGACCGTCCCATGTGCCCGGACCGCAGGGCGCGGTAGCGTCGGCGGCATGAAGATTCGTGGAGCGGTCCTGGAGCAGATCGCGGCGCAGGCGCCCTTCGCCGAGTCGGCGCCCATCACCGTGTGCGATCTGGAGCTGCGCGAGCCGGGGCCGGGAGAACTGCTGGTCCGGATCGAGGCGGCGGGGATCTGCCATTCGGACCTGTCCGTGGTGGACGGTAACCGGGTCCGGCCGGTGCCCATGCTGCTTGGCCACGAGGCCGCGGGCCGGGTGGAAGCGGTCGGTCCCGGTGACGGCGATATCGCGGTCGGGCAGCGCGTGGTCATGACGTTCCTGCCGCGGTGCGGTGAGTGCGCGGGGTGCGCGACCGACGGTCGCACGCCTTGCGTGCCCGGCAGCGTCGCCAACAACGCGGGCGAATTGCTCAACGGCGGCAGGCGGTTGTCCCGTGACGGCGCCGAGGTGCACCACCACCTGGGTGTGTCCGCTTTCGCCACCCACGCGGTGGTGGATCGCAGGTCGGTCGTGCCGGTCGAGGACGACGTGCCCGCCGAGGTCGCCGCCGTCCTCGGTTGCGCCGTGCTGACCGGCGGTGGCGCTCTGCTGAACTCGGCGCGACCCGGCGCCGGTGACCGGGTGATGGTCGTCGGCCTGGGCGGCGTCGGGATGGCGGCGGTGCTGGTCGCGGTGTCGCTCGCCGCCGAGGGACACGAGGTGATCGCGGTCGACACCGTGCCGGAGAAGCTGGCGCTCGCCCGGGAATTGGGCGTGCACGCGGCGTACACCCCGGCCGAGGTCGCCGAGCTCGGTGTGCAGGCCGAGGTGGTGGTCGAGGCGGCGGGCAACGTCCGTGCCTTCGAGACCGCCGTCGCCGCGACCGCTCCGGGCGGCACGACCGTGACGGTCGGACTGCCCGCTCCCGACGCCCGTGCCAGCATCTCGCCGTTGGCGCTGGTCGCCCAGGGGCGCTCCATCGTCGGCAGCTACCTCGGTTCCGCGGTGCCGTCGCGGGACATCCCCGAGTATGTCCGCATGTGGCGGGCGGGAAGTCTGCCGGTGGAGCGGCTCGTCTCGGCGCACGTCGGGCTCGACGAAATCAACCGCGCCATGGACGAACTCGCCGCGGGCCACGCCTTGCGGCAGGTCATCGTCTTCGACTGACCCGGCGCGTCGCAGGAGCCCGCTCGACCGCGGCGTGCGGCGCGCGTCGCTCAACCGGCGGGCCGGTCCATCCGGTCGACGAATCGCTCCAGCAGGCGGGCGAACTCGGCGCGCTCGGCGGGGGTCCAGTCGGCCATGGCGGCGGCCATGGCGGCGCGCCTGCCCGCTCTGGCCTCGGCCACCGCGTGGTTCCCGGCGGCGGTCAGGCGCAGGACCGAACGCCGTCCGTCGCGCTGATCGGCGACGCGTTCCAGCAGGCCGGAGGACACCGCCTGGGCTGCGAGGCGGCTGGCCCTCGGCTGATCCACGCCGAGCGCGGGAGCGAGCGCGCCGACCGTGTCGGCCGCGCCGTCGGCCACGGCGTCCAGCGCGCGGAACACCGCGACCGGAATCGCGCCGTCGCTCAGCGCACCGCGTGTCTGCCTGCGCCGGATCCGAACCATCGCCGCTTCGACGGCGACGGTGATCGCATCGTCCTCGTCCATTCGCTCACTTTGTCATGCCCGGAATTTATATGTAATACTACATGTAGTTGTTGACATGCATAGATTGGAAGTGGTCATGGCCGTTCATCGCCCCATCGGGTACTGGCTGGTGGAGCTCGATCGACTGATCAACCAGCGCTTCGACGAAGACCTCGCCTCGGGTCGACTCACTCGCAGGCGCTGGCAGGTGACGCACTCGCTGGCCGACGGACCGCAGCGCGCCGATGACATCCGCCACGCGCTCGACACGTTCTGGACCGACGACTCCGAATGGCCGACCGAACTGGCCGGACTCGTCGCCGACGGGCTGGTCTCCGACGACGGTGGCGTGCTGTCGCTGACCGCTGAGGGCCGCATCACCCACGACCAGGCATTCGTTCGGATCGCCGAGCGTAGAAGGCAATTCGCGGAGGGAATCAGTGACGAACAGTTCGCCGCGACCGTGCGGACCCTGCAGCGGATGGTCGAGAATCTCGGCGGCGCGCCGAACTCGGAGATCGGGGAACCGCAGCGGGCGCGATAGGCGGTTGCCGCCCTTTCGCGGGGCACTGTCGGGCGGCGGGTTCGCGGTCGGCCCGGCCCATTAGGCTGATCCCGACCGGAAACGGAACGAGGAGGTGCGGTGGCCATTCGGGTCGGAGTGCTCGGAGCGCGAGGCAAAGTCGGACAGGCGATCTGCGCGGCGGTGACGGCGGCGGACGATCTGGAACTGGTCGCCGCCGTCGACAAGGACGATTCGCTCGACGGGTTCGTCGCGGCGGATACCCAGGTGGTCGTCGACTTCACCCACCCCGACGTGGTGATGGGGAATCTGAAGTTCCTGGTGGAGCACGGCATCCACGCGGTGGTCGGCACCACCGGTTTCGATGAGGCTCGCTTGGCGGAGGTGCGGAGCTGGTTGTCGGGTCGCCCAGGAGTCGGCGTGCTGATCGCGCCGAACTTCGCCATCGGCGCGGTGCTGACCATGCGTTTCGCCGAGCAGGCCGCCCGGTTCTTCGAATCGGTGGAGGTCATCGAGTTGCACCACCCCAACAAAGCGGACGCGCCGTCCGGGACCGCCTACCGCACCGCGGGCTTGATCGCCGCCGCCCGGGACAAAGCGGGCCTGAACCGCAGTCCCGACGCGACGACAACCGAGCTGGAGGGTGCGCGCGGCGCCGAGGTGGACGGGGTGCGGGTGCACTCGGTGCGGCTCGCCGGTCTGGTCGCCCACCAAGAGGTGCTGTTCGGCACGCAGGGTGAGACGCTCACGATCCGGCACGACTCGATCGACCGCTCGTCGTTCGCCCCCGGTGTGCTGCTCGGCGTGCGTGAGATCGCGAACCGCCCCGGCCTCACCGTCGGGCTCGACCCGTTCCTGGACCTGTGAGCCGGCGGCGAGCGCCGCGGCGGGCTGGAGCGCGACCGTGAGCGGCTCGGAGCCTGCCGAGCGCAAGGGCAGCGGGGAAATCGTCAAGGTGGTCGCGCCGATCGCGGTGCTCATCTTGGTGCTCGTGTTCTATTTCCTGCTGCTCGGCCGGATCGCGTTCAGCCTGATCGGTTCGGGCGAGGTGGCGGCGATCGTGATCGGCGTCGGCGTGCTGATCCTGCCGCTGCTGGGCGTCTGGATCGTCGTGGCCACGGTGCGTGCGGCCCTGGCGCATCAGCAACTGGCGCGGCGCATCCACGACGAGGGCCTGGAACTCGACACCTCCGCGTTGCCGCGCCTGCCGTCCGGCCGCATCGAACGTGCGGCCGCCGACGAGCTCTTCGCGACGGTCAAGGCGGAGTGGGAGGCCGACCCGGACAACTGGCGCGTCTCCTACCGCCTCGCGCGCGCCTACGACTACGCCGGTGACCGCACCAGGGCCCGCGAGACCATGCGCCGCGCGGTCGCCCTGGAACGGCACGAGCGCGGCACCGACTGACGAGCGCGCGGGCCGATACCATCGCAGGGTGGCCCGGTTGCTGATCATCCATCACACGCCGTCCCCGCACATGCAGGCGATGTTCGAGGCCGTCGTCTCCGGGGCCACGGACCCCGAGATCGAAAACGTGGAGGTGGTGCGCCGAGCCGCGCTGGCCGTCACCGCGTCCGACGTGCTGGCCGCCGACGGATATCTGCTGGGCAGTCCGGCGAACCTGGGATACATGAGTGGTGCGCTCAAGCACGCGTTCGACACGTTCTACTATCCGTGCCTGGACTCCACGCGCGGGCGTCCGTACGGCATGTATCTGCACGGCAACGAAGGCACCGAGGGCGCCGAGCGCGGGGTGGCGAGCATCACCACCGGACTGGGCTGGGAGCAGGCCTCCGCCGCGGTCGTGGTCTCCGGTCCGCCCGCCAAGGAGGATTTGCAGCGGTGCTGGGAGCTGGGCGCCACGCTCGCGGCCGGGCTGATGCCCTGATCCCCCGAATTCTGGTGTCTGACCATGGCGCACCATTGCCCGGCATACTGTCTGCGATGTTGTCGCGGTGGGGATGTGGACGAGTACCTCGGGATGGGAGAGCCAGGTGACCTGGGCCGAAGGGAGCGAGAACGCCCCGCGCCGAATCGGATTGGTCGAGGACCACGAATCGGTCGCGATCGGTCTCGCCGCGATGCTCGCGCGGGAAACGGATCTCGATCTGGTGCTGACCGCGGGCACCGTGCCGGAACTGCTGTCCGCCGCCGACGGCGCGCCGAAGCTGGATCTGGTGGTGCTGGACCTGCGGCTGGCCGACGGGTCCTCGCCCGAGGACAACGTGCGCGCCCTGCGTGACCGCGGCATCGAGGTGCTGGTATTCACCGGCGCGGACAACGCCTTCCTGGTGCGGTCCGCCGCGCGCGCCGGGGTGCTCGGTGTGGTGCGCAAGTCCGAGGACGTGCCGACGGTCGTCGCCGCCGTGCGCCGTGCGGCCAGCGGCGAACAGGTGGTCACCACCGACTGGGCGGCCGCCATCGACGGCGATCCGCAGTTGTCCGACGTGGGCCTGAGCCCGCGCCAGGAGGAAGTGCTCACGCTGTACGCGTCCGGAGAGAAGGCATCCCGGGTCGCGCGGTTGACCGGCCTGTCCGAGCAGACGGTCAACGACTACCTCGGCCGGATCCGGCAGAAGTACGCCGACGCCGGTCGTCCGGCGCCCACCAAGACCGACCTCTACAAGCGGGCGGTGGAGGACGGGTGGCTGCCGGTTCCCGAGCGGCAGCCGCGCGGATGACCGCGTCCAGCATGCTGGACACTCCGTCGCACCCCCGTTCCCGCCCGCTCGACCGGCCGCGTGCGAGCCGTTGGCGTCGCGGAGTCGTCGCGCTGTCCAGGGAGAAGGTCTCCGAGGGCGCCGCCGATCGCATCCTGCGCCGGTTCGGTTTCGCCATCGGCATCGCCGGCGTGATCGCCGCGATCGTGGAACTGCCCGAGATCGCCGATCAAGGCCGTTTCGTGCCCGTTCAGTGGACGATCGTCGAGGTGGTGCTGGCGTTCGGACTGTTCCCGGTGCTCGCGGTCGTTTCGGTCGGAATGGGCCCGCACGTGATCCAGCGGGTGGCCGGTGCGGCGGCGGTGAGTTTCCTCGGGGCGATGGCGGTGGTTCCGGTGGCGTACGCGGCGCCGAATGCCGAAGCGGCTTCGGTGTGGCTGTATCGGGTGTTGGCACTCGGCGTGCTCGCGGCCGTGCTCGCCTGGCGCCCACCGCTGGCCGTGGCCTACCTGGTGGTGGGTGCGGCGTTCAGCGCGCTGGCCAATCTGGTCGTGCTGCGGGAGACCACCGCACTCGCGCTGCTGGGCGATTTCGCCAGGGCGGCGGGACTGAGCGCGCTGTTCCTGTGGTGCGTGATCTATGCCAGGGCGGCGGCGGCCCGAGTGGATCGTGAGTCGGCGATCGAGAGCAGCCGCGCGGCGGCGGTCGCGGGCACGGCGGCCCGGGAACGGGAACGAGCGCGATTCGCCGCGCTGATCCACGACGCCGTGCTGTCCACTCTGCTGGATGCCTCTCGCACCGGGACCGAATCTCCGGTGCTGCGCCGCCAAGCTGAACGGACCCTGGAACAACTCGACGAGTGCCGGGGCGCCGAGATCGAACCCGACCGGCTGGACGCGCAATCCGCGATCGGGTTCCTGCGCTCGGCCGTGCACGAGGTGAACCCCGGTATCCGGTTCACCACGCGGCGCTGGGCCGGATTCGACGATCTGCACCTGCCGGTGGACGCCGCGAGCACGATCGCGGCCGCGCTGGCCGAGGCCGTGCGCAACAGCCTGCGGCACGCCACCGTCGTCGGGCGAGAGGTGCGCCGGACCGTCACTGTGACGATCAGCGCCGGCGGGATTCGCGTGGTGTTCCGCGACGACGGAGCGGGCTTCGACCTGAGCGCGGTGCCCGTCGATCGGCTCGGCATCTCGGTGAGCATCCTGGGCCGCATGCGTCAGCTGTCCGGCGGCGCCGGGTTCGTGGAATCCGAGCCGGGCGAGGGAACGACCGTGACGCTGGTGTGGGGCGGAAATGGCTGAGACGGAAACCGAATTCGGGTTGCGCGATCTGCTCGGGCTCCGCGACCGCGCGGCCTGGTTGTTCCTGGTCGTGCTCGAAGCGACCATCGTGCTGTACATGGTCCGGAACTTCTCGGAATCGCCGGTGGCCGCGGCGGTCGCGGCACTGGTCGTGCTGGCGCTGGCCGGTGTCGTGGTGATGGCGGCGCCGACCGACCCGCTGCCTTGGCCCGCGACCGTGTTCGTCGCCGCCTCCGGACCGCTGGCCACCACCCTGACCTCGTTCGATGTCGAGCACGGTTGGTCGAAGCAGGTGTGGACGGCGTTCGCCGCGTCCTACGTGCTGGCCGTGCTGGTGCTGCGCGGACGATCGGCCGCGGCCTGGCTCGGTGTCGCCGGCATCGGCGTGGTGATCGCCGTGGTCGGTGTGGTGGCGGGCCTGCGGGAGGGCGTCGTCGTCGGTTCGATCGTGCCGGTCGCCACGGTCGCCGGGGTTTCCCTGTTCGCGGCGATCATGCGGCCCACCCAGCGATCGCTGCGGCTGCTGCGCGACGAAGCGGCCATGCGCGCCGCCGCCGAAGCCGCCATGGCCGCGGAGAACTCCGAACGCACCCGTCAGCTGGCTCGGTTGGACGCGGTGGCGCGCCCGATCCTGGAACGCATCGCCGACGGCGACGAACTCACCGCCGCCGAGCGGGAACAGTGCAGGCTCCTGGAAGCCGACCTCCGCGACGGGCTTCGGGCACCGCAGCTGGCCACCGATCAACTCAGCAGCGCCGCCCGCGGAGCGCGCTCCCGCGGTGTCGAGGTGATCCTGCTCGACGACGGCGGTTTCACCGGCGTCCCGCATCGGGTGCGCCAGCAGGTGATCGACGCCGCCACCAAAGAACTGGACGCCGCCAATGACGGTTCGGTCACCGTCCGCATCCTCCCGACCGGCCGCCGCATCCTGGCTACCGTCCTGGCTACCGCGTCGGACCGCGACCGCCGCACGGAGATCGACGCCACGGGCGCGGTCACGGTATCCACCTGACCTGTCGGTGCCCCATGGCATCGTTGTCGGTTATGCGGAAGATGGGTGCGGCGGCGGCGCGGCGAACGGCGTTGGCGGCGCAGGGCTTCGGGGCGCGCAAGCCCGGTCGGATCACGCGGCGGACGGTGCTCGGCGTGCTGGACCGGACGCAACTGCTGCAGCTGGATTCGGTGTCGGCGGTGGTGCGGGCGCATTACGCGCCGGTGTTCAGCCGGATCGGGCCCTACGACCGCACGCTCCTGGATCAGGCCGCGTGGAGCAACGGCTCGCGGCGGCCACGGTCGCTCGTCGAGTATTGGGCGCACGAGGCCGCGCTCATCCCGGTCGAGGACTGGCCGCTGCTGCGCTGGCGGATGCGGCGCTACGAGCACGGGCGCTGGTCCGGCATGCGCAAGGTGGTCGAGCGCAATCCGACCTTGGGCAAGGACATCCTGGACGTGATCACCGCGGTGGGCCCGGCCACCGCGGGTGAGGTGGAGCGTCACCTGGAGCTGGACAAGCCGCGGCCGAAGGGCTCCTGGTGGAATCTCAGCGATACGAAGATGATCTGCGAGCAGCTCTTCGCGGCGGGCGCGCTGTCTGTGGCCACGCGTGTGGGGTTCACCAGGCACTACGACCTGACCGAGCGGGTGCTGCCCGCCGAGGTGCTGGCACGCGACGTCACCGAGCAGGACGCCGTTCGTGAGCTCGTGCTGCGTGCCGCCACCGCGCACGGCATCGGCACCGAAGCGGACCTGCGGGACTACTACCGCCTCCAACGCACCCAGACCGAACCCGCCATCGCCGATCTGGTGGACGCGGGCGAGCTGATCCCGGTGGAGGTGGCGGGCTGGGGGAAACCGGCTTATCTGCGGGCGGGCACTCCCACGCCGCGTCGCATCGAAGGCGCGGCGCTGCTGTGCCCGTTCGACCCGCTCATCTTCTTCCGCGCCCGCACGGAGCGGATCTTCGACTTCCACTACCGCATCGAGATCTACACCCCGGAACACAAACGGGTGCACGGGTATTACGTCTTCCCGTTCCTGCTCGACGGCGAACTCGTGGGCCGCGTCGATCTGCGGGCGGAACGCGCGAACGGCCGGTTGTGGGTGCCGGCCGCGTTCGCCGAGCCCGGCTACGACACTCCGGCCACCGCGCAGGCCCTCGGCGGCGCGCTGCGCGAGCTGGCGGACTGGCTCGAACTGGACGAGGTCGCGACAGGCGATCGCGGCAATCTCGCCGCATTGCTGTAGCGCGTTCGGGTCAGATGTCTCGTTTGGGCCCGTACCCGCGCATCTGATCGCGCAATGCTCCGTGGACGGCGCTCGACAGCCACGAGTTCAGGGACTGACCACTCTGTGCGGCAGCCTCTTCCGCACGCGCCTTCATCTGTTCCACCAGCCGCAGCGTGACCCTGCTGATGTCCCCGGTCATCTCCTCGAAGGAGGGGCTCTGCTCGCCCACCGTGCTCTTGCGCACATCGATGGAGGCGTCGGTGCCGTCGACCGAGACGTGCACCGTGCGGTCGCCGAGCGCGGCGCTGACCTCGGCGGCGAGGTCCGACAGCGCGGCGAGCAGCACCAAGCGGGCCGGGCCTTCCGTCGCCGCGGCCAGTGCGGCCGCCGTGGCCTGCGTCTTCTCGTCACCGAGCGCCGCGGCGGCGATCAGGCTCTCGCGCAGTTGGCCGGTGTACTTGTTCAAATCCATGATGTCAGTGTGACGTCATGAATGACATCAGGCAAGCGGCGAAATGACATCATCTCACCGTCGTCGATATGGATTCGCGTCCTTGTTGCGGCCTGATCGCCGACGACGGTGTCGAGGGCGTGTCCCCGACCGGGTAGCCTTTCTGACCATGAAGAACGGTGAATCGACGCCAACGGAGCTGCGTGCGTCCGGCACGGTAGGTGTCGCTATGGTGACCCCCTTCAGCGCCGACGGCAAGCTCGACGTCGATGCCGGGGTCGCGCTCGCGGCCCGCCTGGTCGACCGCGGCGTCGACCTGCTCGCGATCTCGGGAACCACCGGTGAATCGCCGACCACCACCGAATCGGAGAAGGCCGATCTGCTGCGCGCCGTCGTCGACGCCGTCGGCAAGCGGGCGACCGTGATCGCGGGGGCGGGCACCTACGACACCGCCCATTCGATCGAGCTCGCGCGCAACGCGCAGCGGGCGGGTGCGCACGGTTTGCTCGTGGTGACGCCGTACTACTCCCGGCCCTCGCAGGAGGGACTGATCGCTCATTTCACCGCCGTCGCGGATGCCACCGATCTGCCGGTCACGCTGTACGACATCCCCGGACGGTCGGTGGTGCCGATCGCCAGCGACACCATCCGCAAGCTCGCCGAGCATCCGCGCATCGTCGCGGTCAAGGACGCCAAGGGCGACCTGAACATGGGCGCCGAACTCATCGCGAGCACCGGTCTGGCGTTCTACTCCGGTGACGACGCGCTCAACCTGCCCTGGCTGTCGGTCGGCGCGGCCGGATTCATCAGCGTCATCGGACATCTCGCGCCCGAACGGCTGCGCGCGCTGCTGGAGGCGTACACGGCGGGCGAGGTCGTGCGCGCCCGCGAGATCAACACCACGCTGCTGCCGCTGCACGCCGCGATGGCCAGGCTGGGCGGCGTCGCGATGAGCAAGGGTGGTTTGCGGCTGCTCGGCGTGGAGGTCGGCGAACCGCGCCTGCCGCAGCTGATGCCGACCGGTGAGCAGCTGGAAGCGCTCGCCGCGGACCTGCGAGCGGTCGGAGTGCTTTCGTGAGCGAGTCCCTACCCCGTCGCCGCCGTCGCGGCGCGTCCCGTCCCGCCGGAGCGCCCGCCCCCGCCGAGCACACGCCGCCGGAAACCGTCGCGCTGCCCGAACCGGCACTCGACGAGACGACGGTGCCCGCCGTTTCAGTCGAGCGGCCCGCGCCCGTGCAGGCGCGTCGAGAGACCAGGACGCAGGATGCGGGATCCCGGCGAGCGGGCCGTGGACGGGGACAGTCCGGTGCGCGGCGGGTCGAAGAGCCTCCGGCGCAGGCGGATCCGATCGCCGCGCACGACCGGCTCGGCGCTCCGCCCGCCCTCCCCGAGAACGGCCTGCGCGTGGTCGCCCTCGGCGGCATCGGCGAAATCGGCCGCAATATGACGGTTTTCGAGTACGGCGGCCAACTGCTGATCGTCGACTGCGGCGTGCTGTTCCCGGAGGACCAGCAGCCCGGTGTCGACCTGATCCTGCCGGACTTCCGCCCCATCGAGGACCGGATCGCCGACGTCGTGGCCGTCGTGCTCACGCACGGGCACGAGGACCACATCGGGGCGGTGCCGTTCCTGCTGCGGCTGCGGCCCGACATCCCGGTCGTCGGCTCGAAGTTCACCCTGGCGCTGGTCGCCGCGAAGTGCCGGGAACACCGCCTGCACCCGAAGCTCATCGAAGTGACCGAGGGGCAGCACACCGCGCACGGCCCGTTCGGCTGCGAGTACTTCGCCGTCAACCACTCCATTCCCGACGCGCTCGCCGTCGCCATCCGCACGCCGGCCGGCGTCGCCCTGCACACCGGTGACATCAAGCTCGACCAGCTTCCGCTGGACGGTCGGCTCACCGACCTGGCCGGATTCTCCCGGCTCGGTGACGAGGGCGTCGATTTGTTCCTGGTGGACTCCACCAACGCCGAGGTCCCCGGCTTCGTCACGCCGGAGCGGGAGATCGGCGGCGTGCTGGACTCGGTGATCGGCAAGGCACGCGGCCGGGTCATCGTCGCGTCCTTCGCCAGTCACGTGCACCGCATCCAGCAGGTCGTCGACGTGGCCCAGAAGTACGGGCGGCGGGTGTGCTTCGTCGGCCGCTCGATGGTCCGCAATATGCAGATCGCCCAGGATCTGGGCTATCTCACCGTGCCGGAGGGCGTGGTCGTCGACCTCGACGTCGCCGCCACCTTGCCCGGCCATCGCTTGGTGCTGATCTCGACGGGTTCGCAGGGCGAGCCGCTGTCGGCGCTGTCGCGGATGGCGCGCGGCGACCACCGGCAGATCAACATCCGCCCCGACGACCTGGTGGTGCTGGCCTCCTCGCTCATCCCGGGGAACGAGAACTCGGTGTTCGCGGTGGTCAACGGCCTGGCTCGGCTCGGAGCCACGGTGATCACCCAGCAGAACGCCAAGGTGCACGTCTCCGGGCACGCCTCGGCGGGCGAGCTGCTGTACCTGTACAACGCGGTGCGTCCGACCAACGCGATGCCGGTGCACGGCGAGTGGCGCCACCTGCGTGCGAACGCGGCGCTGGCGGTGGCGACCGGGGTGCCGCAGGAGCGGGTGGTGCTCGCCGAGGACGGCGTGGTGGTCGACCTGGTCGACGGCATAGCCTCGGTCGTCGGACGGGTGCCGGTGGGACACGTCTACGTCGACGGGCTTTCGGTAGGCGACGTCGGGGAATCGACGCTGTCGGACCGGCTGGTGCTCGGCGAGGGCGGTTTCATCGCCATCACCGTCGCCATCGACGAGACCACCGGAAAGGCGGTGAGCACGCCGGAGCTGAGCGGACGCGGCTTCTCCGACGATCCCACCGCACTGGTCGATGCGGCCGAACTGGTGGAAGCCGAACTGCTGCGGCTGGCGGGCGAGGGCGTCACCGACACCCACCGCATCGCGCAGGGCGTGCGCCGCGTAGTGGGCCGTTGGGTGGCCGATACCTACCGTCGTCGTCCGATGATCGTGCCGACGGTGATCGGCGTCTGACCTTCCGCACAGCGAAAAGCGCCGGGCAGCCCAGCTGCCCGGCGCTTCTCACGCGGTAGCGGCTTACTCCTGGCAGGCCGCGGACTCGATCTTCGCGCTCTTGACGATGTTGCAGGCGAAGGTGTGGTCGACCTTCCACTGGCCGCCCTCGGACACGAATTGGATGAACGCGCTGTCCACCGGGGTGCCGTCGATGGTGACCTTGGCGTCGGCCTTGAGCTTGCCGTCCTTCGGGTCGCCCACGTTGGTGACCTCGACGGTGACCTTCTGCTTCTTCGCGGCGTCGACGAGGTTGGCGACCAGATAGGGATCCTGCTCGGCGGCCTGGATCCAGCTGATCTTCTCGGTGTTCGGCACGTTCGGGTCGAACGCCTTCTGCAGCCGCTCGTTGAGCTGCTGCGTGGTGGGCTTCGGCAATACGGGCGAGGACGGCGTGGTCGGCGCGGAGCCTGCCTCCTTGTCGCCCTTGCCCGAGCCGCCCTCCAATTCACCTGCGGGGTGCCCGGGAGCGGCGCTGGTGCTCGGAGACGAGGAGTCGTCATTGGAGGCGCAGGCGGTCAGCGAGCAGGCCAGTGCGGTGAGGACGACGGCCACGGTGGTCCGGAAAGTGCGGTGCTTCACGTTGTTTCCTTCTCGAATTCCGGGCGTCAGCCGTGGTTGGACGTGCAGTTCCAGTGCACGATGTAGGCATCGGAATCGTTGTGCGCCAAGGCTTGCCCCTGCGCGCTGCGCCGCGACGACGCGTACCCCCAGCTCCAGGTGCCGGTGCCGCTGGAGTACGCCACGGCGCCGCAGCCGTTGCGGAACCAGACCACCGACTGGCAATCCCCTGCGCCACAGGAGCTGATCGCGCGTTGCTCCGCGGCAGCCGAGTTCGGGTAGTCGTAGGAGTACCCGATCAGACCGGTGGAGGTGGACAGCGCGATCGCGCCGTAGTTGTTGGTGTAGGCATTCGCGGCGGGCGCGCTGACAGCCAGCGCGGCACCTACCGCCGCGAGCGCGGCCACACCGGTAGCAAACTTCTTCACGAGGATTTGCCCCTTCTTGTCATTGGCCCACGACCCGATGGACCGAGTGACAAGGTACAGAGCCGATTCTCATTACGCTAGCCGGAGATTTCCCGGCAGGGAGAGCCGCGAATGCCATGCTATGGATGCACGTCGATCGGCGTGGCGCCAAGTGTGGCCCACGGTCGGCTGCCTCGCAACCCGGAGGCGGGACTCACGCTGCCTTTTTGTGCGGTGAAAACCGCTGAACCGCAAGGTCGTAACGATCCGGTTCCGGATGAGGCCGAGGTGCGGCAGTGTTCGGTTTCCGCGGTCGGCCGCGCGCTGCGGTCAGATCCCGGTGGGGGATCGGCTGGTGGCGCGGCGGTTGCGGTGATCGCGGTGCGTCGCGCCGCGCGGCGGCATGGCCGAGCGGTCGGTATGTTCAGGGTGTGACTATGGCACAGCGGGAACGCCGGGGAGTCGTCGAGGCGATGGAGGCCGCGGGACCGGACGCGCGGACGCTCTGCGGTGCGTGGACGGTGCGGGACTTGGCCGCGCACTTGGTGGTTCGCGAACGGCGGCCCGACGCCGCGCCGGGCATCCTGCTGAAGCCGCTTGCGGGGTATCTCGAGCGCGTGCAAGCGAAGGCGGCGGGCAAGCCGTTCCCCGAACTGCTGGAGCTGGTGCGTACCGGCCCACCGTGGTGGTCGCCGCTGCGACCGGTCGACGCCGTGGTCAATCTGTCGGAGATGTTCGTCCATCACGAGGACGTGCGCCGCGCCGAGCCCGGTTGGCAGCCACGTGAACTGCCCGCGGCCGACGAGGAACAGCTGTGGTCGGTGCTGCGCAAGATGGCCAGGATGGCCTACCGCAAGGCGCCGGTCACGGTGGAGCTGGCGACGCCGGACGGCAGGCGCACGGTGGTGCGGTCCGCCGCCGAGGACGTCGTCACGCTGACCGGCAAGCCGTCGGAACTGGTGTTGCATGCCTTCGGCCGGGACGAAGTGCGGCTGGAGACCGCCGGATCTCCCGAGGCCGTTCGGGCGGTACTCGAGTCCGACCGGTCGTTCTGATTTCCGCGCCGCCATCCCGTCGCGCGGGACCGGGGGATCGGCGAAAAGCCGCCAGAGGCGCAACGGCGCCAGTGTTGCGGATGGTCCGGATGGGGCGATTGCGGCTAGCCTGGGGCCATGGCAGGTAAGTCCCGCAGCACCACGACCAGTCGGGCGCGGGCGGGATCGGCGCGGGGGAGGACCACTGCGGCGCGGTCTCGCGCGGCCACGCCCCGCACGGCCACGCCCCGCACAGCCACGCCCAGGGCGACCGCCACGCCCCGCCGACGCGCCACCGCCGCCCGGCGCCCGGCGCGCCGTCCGTCCGACACGGCTCCGCTGACGGTGATCACCCGGGGTATCGGCAGCGGCTGGACCATGCTGGCCCGCGGGCTCGGCGCCACCACACGCGCCCTGAGCCGTGCGGGCGAGATCGAACACGGACATCGGCGCGACGGCGTAGCGCTGGCGCTGATCGCGGTGAGCGCCGTGATAGCGGCGGCGGTCTGGTTGTCGGCAGGCGGTCCCATCGGCCACCTGGTCGAGGACGTGATCCGTGCGATCTCCGGATCGGCCTCCGCATGCCTGCCGTTCGTCGCCTCCGGAATCGCCGTCGTCCTGATGCGCACCGAACCGCGCCCCGAGATCCGGCCGCGGCTTGTGCTCGGCGGCCTGCTGATCGGCCTGCCCGTCCTCGGGCTGTGGCACATCGCCGCGGGCGCCCCCACCGACGCGCACGGGCGTTCCCGCGCAGCCGGTTTCGTCGGCTTCGTGACCGGCGGGCCGCTGACCGACGGCCTCACCGCCTGGCTCTCGGTCCCGATCCTTTTGCTGGCCATCGTCTTCGGCGCGTTGCTGGTGACCGGGACGACGGTGCGCGAGGTCCCCGCCAAGCTGCGGCGCTACCTCGGCACCGAGACAGGTGGCGACGAATACGGCGAATTCGACGGTGAGCGCAGGGACTACGACCCGGCCGACTACGACGCCGACGGATTCCCGGTGCATCGCGCCACCGCCAAGCGGCGCGGTCGCACGCCCGCGGAGAACTACCCGCCCGACGAGTTCGGCGATCCCGACGCGGTCACCGAGTCGCTGGGCGAGCCCCCGCTGCGCGACGCCAAGCAGATCGGGGCCGAGGAACCCGCGCCGAAACCGAAGCCGAAGAAGCAGCGTCCCGCCGCGGTGGTGGAGGATCAGACGCCACCGCCGCCGAAGCAGCTGGAGTTCGTCACCGACCGTGAGGTCGAAGGCGACTACACGTTGCCGCCGTTGTCGCTGCTGACCGACGGGGATCCACCGAAGAAACGCAGCGCCGCCAACGAATCGATGATCGAGGCGATCACCGAGGTGCTGGTGCAGTTCAAGATCGACGCCGCGGTGACCGGGTTCGTGCGCGGCCCGACGGTGACACGCTACGAGGTCGAACTCGGGCCCGGCGTGAAGGTGGAGAAGATCACCGCGCTCGCGCGCAACATCGCCTACGCCGTCGCGACCGAGAACGTCCGGCTGCTCGCGCCGATCCCCGGCAAGTCCGCCGTCGGCATCGAGGTGCCCAACGCCGACCGCGAGCTGGTCCGGCTGGCCGACGTGCTCAAGGCGCCCTCCACGCGTACCGACCACCATCCACTGGTGATCGGTCTGGGCAAGAACATCGAGGGTGAGTTCGTCTCGGCGAATCTGGCCAAGATGCCGCACCTGCTGGTCGCCGGTTCCACCGGTTCGGGTAAGTCCAGCTTCGTGAACTCGATGCTGGTGTCGCTGCTGCAGCGGGCGACGCCGGACGAGGTACGGATGATCCTGATCGATCCGAAGATGGTGGAACTGACGCCGTACGAGGGCATTCCGCACCTGATCACGCCGATCATCACCCAGCCGAAGAAGGCCGCGGCCGCCCTGGCCTGGCTGGTGGAGGAAATGGAGCAGCGCTACCAGGACATGCAGGCCAACAAGGTGCGCCACATCGACGACTTCAACAAGAAGGTGAAGTCGGGGGCGATCACCGCGCCGCTGGGCAGCGAACGGGTGTACCGGCCCTACCCGTACATCCTCGCCATCGTCGACGAGCTGGCCGATCTCATGATGACCGCTCCGCGCGACGTGGAGGACGCCATCGTCCGCATCACGCAGAAGGCTCGTGCGGCCGGCATCCACCTCGTGCTGGCCACGCAGCGGCCATCGGTGGACGTGGTAACCGGTCTGATCAAGACCAACGTGCCCTCCCGGCTCGCCTTCGCGACCTCCTCGCTGACCGACTCGCGCGTCATCCTCGACCAGCCCGGCGCGGAGAAGCTGATCGGCATGGGCGACGGCTTGTTCCTGCCGATGGGGGCGGGCAAGCCGACCCGGTTGCAGGGTGCGTTCATCAGCGACGAGGAGATCCACGGCGTCGTCGACTTCACCAAGAACCAGGCGGAGCCGGAATACCAAGAAGGCGTCACCGCCGCGAAGGCGGGCGAGAAGAAGGACGTCGACCCCGATATCGGCGACGATCTCGACGTCTTCTTGCAGGCGGTGGAACTCGTGGTCACCTCGCAATTCGGGTCCACCTCCATGCTCCAGCGCAAGCTGCGCGTCGGCTTCGCCAAGGCGGGACGGCTGATGGACCTCATGGAGACCCGGGGCGTGGTCGGCCCGAGCGAGGGGTCCAAGGCGCGCGACGTGCTGGTGAAACCCGATGAACTGGAAGGGTTGCTGTGGTCGATCCGCGGCGGCGGGGACGGCGGCGACTCCGACGAGTCGGAGTGATCCGGCTGGTTCCCTCGGCGAGATTCGAACTCGCATCTACCGGAATCTAGGTCCGGCGCCTCTACCGATTGGGCTACGAGGGATCGGTCGGGGTTCCGACCTGAAGGATTGACGGACGGAGGGATTCGAACCCCCGGTCGGCGGTTTTGGAGACCGCTGCTCTACCGGCTGAGCTACGTCCGTTCGCACGAAAAAGGGGTCGCTCCTGGCGATTCGCCGCGGAGTGACCCCTTTCGATACGGTCTGCGAAAGACACGTTCAGGGGCGGCTCCGCGCGGCTCGCCAGGAGACGGACCAGGCCGATAGCGCGGCGCCGGTGCGCGAGACATCGCTCGGCGACACCTGTCGCTCCGCCGTCCCGGTCATCGTCTCGCCTTCCTGTGGTCTGATCTTCGCCGGCTCAGAAGGTAACACCGGATGTCGGTGTTGGGAACCGCTTTTCCCTAGCCGACGACCCTACCCGGTCAGTTCTTCCGTGCCTGAAGGGTATAGCTCAACGGTAGCCTTTCCGGGTGCCGGGTCAGCCGCCATTCACCGTCCCGGCCCGTTGTCATCAGGCCGGGCAGCGCGTTCCACGGAACACTGCGATGTTCGACCAGGCCGGTCAGCGTGAGGTCCGCCGCGGCAGCGCGGTCACGACCTCGCCGAGAGGTTCCGTTCGTGCGTGGTGGTCCGGCTGAACCAGGCGTCGGTCTCGAAGTAGGCGGTGCGGTAGTCGTCGGCCACGAACGTCGACGGTGGCACGAACGGCCGGGTGAACGCATGTGGAATTATGGTCGGCAATCACCTCGCTATCGCGTAGTAACGGACAAATCGGGCATTATGGACGTCATGTTCCTCGATCGGCACACCGCATGCACGTAACCGCACTCGAATGGGGGATCACCGTCGTGGTGATCCTCGGCCTGTTCGTCTTCGACTTCTACGCCCACGTGCGCACTCCGCACGAGCCGACGTTCCGGGAATCCGGCTTCTGGTCCGGGGTCTACATCGGGCTGGCGCTGCTGTTCGGCGGCGTGGTCGCCTGGCAGTGGGGTTCGACCTACGCCGGGGAGTACTACGCGGGTTTCGTCACCGAGAAAGCGCTCTCGGTCGACAATCTGTTCGTCTTCCTGATCATCATGTCCACCTTCGCGGTGCCGCGGATCTACCAGCAGAAGGTGCTGCTGATCGGCATCGTGCTCGCCCTGGCCATGCGCGGCGCGTTCATCGCCGTCGGCGCGGCCGCGATCGGCGCATTCAGCTGGGTGTTCTACCTGTTCGGCATGTTCCTCGTCTACACCGCGGTCAAGCTGCTGCGCGAGAGCGGCCACGAGGTCGAGGTCGAGGAGAAACGAGACAGCCGGATCGTCGCACTGGCCAAGCGGGTCCTGCCGACCACCGATGAATACGACGGCGACAAGCTGGTGACCAGGGTGGACGGACGCCGGGTGGTCACGCCGTTGTTGCTGGCGCTACTGGCCATCGGGTTCGCCGACCTGCTCTTCGCGCTGGACTCCATCCCGGCCATCTACGGACTGACCGAGCAGCCGTACCTGGTCTTCACCGCGAACGCGTTCGCGCTCATGGGCCTGCGGCAGCTGTACTTCCTGATCGGCGGATTGCTCGACCGGCTGGTGTACCTGTCCTACGGACTGGCGGCGATCCTGGCGTTCATCGGCATGAAGCTGGTGCTGCACGCCCTGCACGAGAACACGTTGCCGTTCGTCAACGGCGGCGAGCACGTCGCGGTCCCGGAGATCTCCACGTCGGTCTCGCTGGGTGTGATCCTGGTCATCCTGGTGGTCGCGACGGTCGCCAGCCTGCTCCGCACGCGGGTCCGAGCGGACCGGTAGCCGCTCAGGGCGCGAAGGCGCCGAAGACGGGAGCCCATTCCACGGCGCGGACCTCGTCGATGAGGTTCGCGCGGGCGAACGGGTCCTGGGCGAGCAGGTCCTTCAGCTGTCCCGCGTCCGGCGAGCGGAAGAGCAGCAGCGCTCCGGACCCGTCCGGGTACGGACCGCTGCTCAGCAGGGTGCCCGACTCGAGCAGCCCGGCCAGCCAGGCTCGGTGCTCGGGTCGGTGGACGTCGCGGTCTGCGGCGGTGGCCTCGGAATAGGCGTAGTGAACGGCGAAGATCGGCACGGGTATCGCTTCCTGTGGGTTGGGCTCAGAGCGTCAGCAGCATCCGAGTATTGCCGAGAGTGTTCGGCTTCACATAGCTCAAGTCGAGGAACTCGGCCACGCCGGTGTCGTAGGAGCGACACATCTCGGCGTACACCTCGGCGGTGACCGGCGTGCCGTCGATCTCGACGAAGCCGTGCCTGCCGAAGAACTCCACCTCGAAGGTCAGCACGAACAGCCGTTCCAGCTCGAGTTCGCGCGCCACCGCGACGAGACGTTGCACGATGAGCTTGCCCACACCGCTGCCCTTGACGTCGGGATGCACCGCGACCGTGCGCACCTCCCCGAGATCGGCCCACAGCACGTGCAGCGCGCCGCAGCCGACCACGCGGCCGTCGAGTTCGGCGACCCAGAATTCCTGCACCGCCTCGTAGAGGGTGACCAGGTTCTTCTCCAGCAGGATGCGGCCGGCGTAGACGTCGACGAGGCGTTTGATCTCGGGCACGTCGGAGGTTCGCGCGCGTCGGACGACCGGGAGGGAGCTCTGCGCGGCCGAAGCCGCGCCCGGATACGCGTCGCTGGTCGAACCACCTAGTGGTCCCCGAGAGGTCATGGGGTGCACAGTAGTCGGCTCGGCTACCGATAGTCTGAACGTGTGCCGCAGATCCACTCGTCCAACTCACCGCATCGCGCCGGGCGGCGCGGCGGTCCGACGAGGCGGCCGTGAGCGAGCCGATCGCCGGTGAGGCGATGGCATGAGCGTGCAACCCGACGAGACGGACCGCCCCTGGAGCGCGCCCGCCCCGATCCGTCCCGGCTTCGCGCCCGCGCAGGCCGAGAGCGGCCCTCCGCTGCTGAACATCGCGAACGTGCTCACCATGTTGCGCATCGCGATCGTGCCGCTGTTCGTCGTCGCGCTGTTCGCCGGAGATGGTCACCAGACCGGTTGGCGGATCGCCGCCGCGGCGCTGTTCGGCCTCGCCGCGATCACCGACCGGTTCGACGGGCAATTGGCTCGCAAATACGGGTTGGTGACCGATTTCGGCAAACTGGCCGATCCCATCGCGGACAAGGCGCTGATCGGGTCCGCGGTGATCGGCTTGTCCGTGCTCGGCGACCTGGCCTGGTGGATCACGTTGGTGATCTGCGGCCGGGAGATCGGCGTCACACTGCTGCGTCTGATCGTCGTGCGGCGCGGAGTCATTCCCGCAGGGCGCGGGGGAAAGCTCAAAACACTGGTCCAGTCGGTGGCCATCGCCATGCTCCTGCTGCCGCTGTCGGGCTGGGTCGCCGGTATCGGCATGCTGCTGATGTATGTGGCGGTCGCGCTGACCGTGGCCACCGGCCTCGACTACGTCGGTCAGGCGGCCCGGGTGTGGTTCGCGGGCGGCCCGGGGCGGAACCGCGGCGCATGAGCGATCCGCTGGTCGCCGACGTGCCCGCCATCGATCTCGTTCGTGCGCTGGTGACTGTGCGGCAAACGGTAGCCACCGCGGAATCGCTGACCGCGGGTCTGCTCGCCGCGACCATCGCCGGGGTACCGGGCGCCAGTGCCGTGCTGCGCGGCGGGTTGGTGGTCTACGCCACTGACCTCAAGCACAGCCTCGCGGGTGTCGACGCGGAGGTCCTCGCGGCCGAAGGCCCGGTGGCGGCGAGCACCGCCGAACAGCTGGCCGTCGGCGCGCGCACGCGCTGCGGCGCGGACTGGGGTGTGGGGCTGACCGGCGTGGCGGGCCCCGATTCCCAGGACGGGCACCCGGTCGGCACGGTCTTCCTCGGACTGGCCGGTCCCGGGCACACCGAAGTGATGCGGTTGAAACTCCCCGGCGACCGGTGGACGATCAGAATCGGTGCGACGCGCACGGCGGTGGCGGAATTGCTGCGGTGTGTGCGGGAGGCGGGCACGGACCCGGCCGACCGCGTCGGGCGGAGCGGCTGAGGTGCTTCCGGCGGGAACCATCCACCCCGGTTCCGACGTTGTGCCAGAAAGAACGGCATGCGTGGGGTCGGCGATCGCGTCGGCCTCGCGACCGGGAGCGAAGGAGAACGAGATGACGCTGCTGCGAGAGGCGATCGGGGACAGTCTGCGGCGTGCGCGTCTCGCCCAGAGCCGGACCTTGCGCGAGGTGTCGACATCGGCGCGAGTGAGTCTCGGCTATCTCTCCGAAGTCGAGCGGGGTCGCAAGGAGGCCTCCAGCGAACTGCTTGCCGCCATCTGCGAAGCGCTGGACGTCCCGCTGTCGCGGGTGCTGTGGGATGTGAGCACGATCATGGCCGGTGTCGACGCGGCGACGGCCGGCGCGCCCGCGGACGAGGCCGCGGCCGCTGCGGCCGAGCCGGAGCGGACGGCGGCCGAGTCCGCCGCGCAGGCCGAGTCCGCATCCGCGGCGGCAACCATGTCGGCCGACGCCGCGGCGCGGCCGCTGCCGCTGGCGGAGGACACCCGGATCGTCATCCCGGCTCCGCGATCGGACATGTTGGTCCTGGTGAAAGGTGCGTGACCGGCGACGAGTTGCGGCCACGGCGGCAACGCTGCGGGCCGGTGCGGAAAGCGGATAGATTCTCCGTAGGCGTCGGTTGGGCCGGGTTCGCCCGGCCCTGGTGCCACATGGTGGAGGATAGGCACATATCGGGTGCGTGACGGTCGCGCACTGGAGTCGCGCCGGAGCGCGGCATGTCAGATGGAGGCGGGATCAATCGATGGCTAATCCGTTCGTCAAGGCCTGGAAATACCTGATGGCCCTCTTCGACGCGAAGATCGAGGAGCACGCGGATCCGAAGGTCCAGATTCAGCAGGCTATCGAGGAAGCCCAGCGGCAGCATCAGGCCCTTTCGCAGCAGGCCGCCTCGGTCATCGGCAACCAGCGTCAGCTGGAGATGAAGCTGAACCGACAGCTGGACGAGGTCGAGAAGCTCAACGCCAACGCACGTCAGGCCGTCCTGCTGGCCGATCAGGCCACCGCGGCGGGCGACACCGAGAAGGCGATCCAGTACACCAACGCCGCCGAGGCGTTCGCCGCGCAACTGGTCACCGCCGAGCAGTCCGTCGAGGACCTGAAGGTCCTGCACGACCAGTCGCTGCAGGCGGCCGCCCAGGCGAAGAAGGCCGTGGAGCAGAACGCGATGCTGTTGCAGCAGAAGGTCGCCGAGCGCACCAAGCTGCTCAGCCAGCTGGAGCAGGCCAAGATGCAGGAGCAGGTCTCCGCCTCGCTGCAGCAGATGGATTCGACGCTGTCGGCGCCCGGCAGCACGCCGAGCCTGGACGCGGTGCGCGAGAAGATCGAGCGCCGCTACGCCAACGCGCTGGGCGCAGCGGAACTCGCGCAGAATTCGGTGCAGGGCCGCATGCTCGAGGTGCAGCAGGCCAGCATCCAGATGGCCGGGCACAGCAAACTGGAGCAGATCCGCGCGTCCATGCGCGGGGACCAGTTGCCCGCCGGTGGCGCCCAGCCCGCCATCAATCCGGCACAGGCGGGTTCGGCACAGCCGCAGATGAACAAGGGACAGGCCGCGCAGCAGTAGCCGCCTCCGGGTGTTCGGCGAACACGTGTCGGTGGGGGCTGGTTCACTGGAGGACAAGGCGTGGGGACCCGACCGGCCGGCCGTCGGCCGAGTCGGGTCCCGGTCTGTCCGATGTGTGCAACCGGTGGGAGAGAAGGTATGAGCGGCAGTGCATTTCGCGAGCGTCGGCCCGAAACGCGGCGCCTGCGCGGGACGGCGATGATCCGGGCCCAAGCCGCGCTCGCGCCACAGCCGGGCAGCCTGCCGGACAGTCTTCGCGAAGTCGGTGAGAACGCGCTCGTCGCCGTGCGGCGCTGGGCCGATCCACGGGAGCGGGAGCTGCGCCGCCGCCGCAGGGCCCGCCGCCGCACCTTCCAGCTGGGCACGGTGTCCGGCCTCACCACAGTGGGAACCGTTGGCCTCGTCGCCCTTTCGGCGCCGGTGTGGGCCGTGGTCGTGGTCGGCGGCGGCGCGGTGGCACTGGTCACCGGCGCGGCGCTGAGCACTCGTCGCTATCTGCGACTGCGGGGAGCGCCGCTGCCGCATGCGGCGTTCCTCCCGCGTAAGCAGCCACCGGTATGGTCGAACGCCCGGCCGTCGATCGCGCGTCTGGTGCGCGCGGAGAAGGCCTTGCACGGCTTGGGCGTTCAGATCGCCCGCTCGCATCGGCTGCCCCCGGACGAACTGGCCGACATGCTCGAGACCGCCGCCTCGGGCGCGGCGGCGCTCCATGCGCTGGCTGCCGATATCACGGCGATGGAACAGGGGCTCGGGGCCATCGGAAGCGCGAATTCGCCCGCGGCGGTGGCGCTCACCGAGAATCTGCGGCTGATCCTGGCCAGGCTCGACGCGGGCGTCACGGAGTACGAGCAGGTGGTGGCCGCGGCGGGCCGGATTCTCGCGGTGCCGGAGACCACCGTGGTGCGGCACAACTTCGACACCATCGTGGCGGATCTGCGCCACGCCTCCGACCGGCTGGACGGGTGGGCGCAGGCCCTCATCGAGGTGGCCGACAAATCGGTGCCCGCGTCGCCGCGGCCACCGATCTGATCCGGGCCGGTCAGCTCGGCCGGTCCCGGCGGCGAAGTTCCTCGGCCCTGGCCCGAAACGCCGCGCCGACGAGTTCGCGGCTCTCGGCCATGAGGTCGAGCACTTCCCACGACGCTTTGCGGGCGGCCGATCCGACGATTCCCGCGATCGCCGAACCGTGCCGCCGGGCCGCGGCCGCGAGTTCCTGTGCCAGCTCGTTCGTCTGTTCCATCGGGGTCCCGGCCGTCAGAGGAGATTCAGTGCATGACTGTGTGCTGATTGGGGTGTCTGCGTCATTGGATCATCCCTTCCCTGTTGTCGCGCAGCGCCGTTTGGCGTTGAAGATCAGAGTACATCCGTGCACTGAAGTCGCACCGGTCTCGACCGCGCCCGGGGATCCGGCGCACGCCTGAGCACTCGCGTCCGCATGGAGCGGTCGTGTGGGCGCGGCGCTCGAGCGGTCGGTAGGCTGCGGCGATGCGGTTTCTCTCGACTCGCGAACGCGACGGTGGGGTGATCGGAATGACGAGCAGCCTGGATCGCTGGCTGGTCGGCCGCAGTGCGCGCGTGCGTGCGACTCCTGCGGACCGGGCATTGAAGGCATTGAGCACCGCCGCCGACAAGAGTCGCTTGTGGATGGCGCTCGGGGCGGTCCTGTTCGTCGCCGGAGATCGCTCGGCCCGGCGCGGCGCGGTGCGCGGGTTGCTCGCGCTGAGCATCGCCAGCGGCGTGGCCAACGGTGTGGCCAAGCCGCTGTTCCCGCGCCGTCGTCCGCCGGACGAATCCGTTCCGTTCGTGCGCAGGCTGGTCGCGCCGCCGGTCTCGTCATCGTTCCCCTCCGGGCACGCGGCCTCCGCCGCGGCCTTCGTGACGGGCTTGGCGCTGGAATCGCCCGCGGCGGCCGTCGCGGTGGCCCCGGTCGCCGCCGCGGTGGGATATTCGCGTGTGCACATCGGCGTGCACTGGCCCTCCGATGTGGTCGCGGGCGCGCTGTTCGGTAGCGCGGTCGCACTGGTCACTCGGCGGTGGTGGGCGGTGCGCGACGACGAACCCGCCGCGCTCGGTCCGGTCGAACACATCGACCCGCTGCCGAAGGGCGCCGGATTGCTGCTGATCGGCAATCCGCACGCGGGATCGGGCGATGGCGACGACGCGCTCGCCGACCTGCGTGAGCGACTGCCCGCCGCCGAGGTGCTGGAACTGGGCGGCGACGATTTCGAGGAGCGGGTCGACGAACTAATGAGGCGCGACGATCTCCGCGCTCTCGGCGTCGTCGGCGGGGACGGAACGGTGTCGGCCGTCGCGGAGTACGCGGTCCGTCACCGGTTGCCGCTGGCGGTATTCGCGGGTGGCACGCTGAACCACTTCGCCAGGGACGCCGGAGTGGAGCGGACCGACGTGACCGTCGCCGGGCTGGAAGCGGGCGAAGCGGTGCGGGTCGACGTGGCGGGTGTCTGTTTGGACGGCGCCGAGCAGCGCACCTTCGTGAACACCGCCAGTCTCGGCGGTTATCCCGATTTCGTCCGTGTTCGCGAGCGCTGGGAACGGCGGATCGGCAAATGGCCCGCGGCGGGAATCGCCATGGTGCGCGTGCTGTTCCGCGCCCAGCCGCTGCACGTCACCGTCGATGGCGCCCACACCGCGCTCTGGATGCTGTTCGTGGGCAACGGCACCTACCACCCGGCCGACCAGATCCCCATGTCGCGTCCGGAGTTGCGCGGCGGCACCCTCGATGTCCGTTACTTGCGCGCCGATGTCCCGTTCTCGCGGCTGCGGCTGGTCTTCGCGACGTTCACCGGCACGCTGGAGTATTCGCCCACCTATCGGCACCGCAGGGTTTCCCGGGTGGATGTGCGGGTCGCCGAGGAGGCGGTGTCGCTGGCCACCGATGGCGAGGTCGACCATCGCGGCAAGGACTTCCGATTCACCAGCGGACCGTCGGCGCTGATGCTGATCAAGCGTGGGCGCGCGGGGAACTCGCAGCGAAATACATAACGAATAGCTATCAGATAGCTGTGTCGTCGCTTCTGGCGCGGCGTGTCGGCGAATTGGTTACTGAGCCTGGTTTGGTCGAGGAATGCACGGGTAGTTGCCATCATGTAGCTGATCATTTCCGGTCTCGTCTGGGGCCGGGCACATGCACTACTGGCAGGAGCACGTCATGCTCGATGTTTCCTACCGTCGATCGCTGCTCGACCAGGACACGCAGCGGCTGGACGTCAGCCGGTATCTGACGTGTGACAGCGCCGAGGACCCGGTGCGGCTGTCGCGCAGAACGCAGCGCGTCGTCGCGAGCCCCGACGTCACGGATCGACCCACCAGCGATTGAACTGCTTTTCCCAGCACGCGCGGTGGACAGCCGCGTTCTGTCGAGCTGCGCATCGCACGGACGAACTGCGGAGGAACCCATGACTGAAATGCTGGAAACGCTCATCGGCAGCTCGGTGTACGGCCCCGAAGGCGAGAAGATCGGCAAGGTCAAACGGGTCTACGTCGACAACAATTCCGGATCGCCCACCTGGATCGCGGTATCCACCGGTCTGTTCAGCGCCGACGCGTTGGTCCCGCTTGCGGGCGCCGAGCATCGCCCCGAGGCGGCCGTGTTGCAGGTGCGAGTCGGTAAGGACGCGGTCAAGGCCTCGCCGCAGCTGGACCACAACGGGCAGATCAGCCCACAGGCCGAGCAGGAACTGTTCGACCATTATCAGATCGATCCGGATCAGTCCGCCTGGGATGTCTACGGCAGGCAGCCGGTGCCGCAGCCGCCGCGCACCCGCCCCGCGATGACCCGCCCGCCGGAGCGGCGGACCGGGGAGCCGGGAGGCGTCGCCACCACGCGTATGCGGAACAATACGGGTCCGGACGAGGAGACGTTGCGGATGCCGGCGTCCGGCGATCGGTCGCGCATGGGCCTGGATCCGATGGTCGACCCCTACGCGGTCGACACTGCCGATCTCGGTATGCGGGAACCGGATGGCATGCCGCACGACGATCCTCTGGCCGGCGAGTTGCCGGACGCCGAGCCCCGCTGATCGGCTCGTCCTCGACGATGGTGTGCGCGTCCTCCGACGCGCACACCATCGTGGCGTGTTCGGGACGGGAGATCTTCGGTCGGCGGCGAAACCCCGATCGCCGCGCGACAAGCGGGGCGCCGGCCTAAGGGGGAACCCTGATTTACACCCCGAAATGCCTCCCCACCTGGTGATTTCCGCTGATCCAAGTGCCATGCTCGAAGCGGAAACCGACTTCTTGGAGGCATCGAAATGTTGTGGAAGATCATCGGCATCGTCGCGGTCGTCTGGATCGCGCTGGCCGTCATCGGCGCGCTGATCAAAGGCCTGTTCCCCATCCTGGTGATCAGCGCCATCGTGTTCGGGCTGTACCTGCTGTACAAGGCGGTCTCGGGCTCGGACAAGTCGACGGTGAGCAAGCTGTAGCGAGCGGTGCCGCGATGCGGGTGTGATCGACCTCGAAGGGGTTGTGGCAGGCTAGGCGGATGCGAGTAGCCGTCGTCGCAGGGCCCGATCCCGGTCACGCGTTCCCCGCTATCGCGTTGTGCTCGAAATTCCTGGCGGCCGGTGACGAGCCCGTCCTGTTCACCGGTCCGCGGTGGTTCGACGCCGCGCTCGCCGCCGGAATCGGGGTGCGCAGACTGAAAGGCCTGGCGCCGCGACCGGTGGACGACGACGCCGACGCCGGGCAGCGCATCCACGAGCGGGCCGCGCACATCTCTACCGAGATCCTGCCCGAATTGAGCGCCATGCTGCCCGAACTGGTGATCTCCGACGTGCTGACCGCGGGCGGCGGCATGGCCGCGGAACGGCTCGGCGTCCCCTGGGTTGAGCTGTCCCCGCATCCGCTGTACCTGCCGTCGAAAGGGTTGCCGCCCATCGGAAGCGGGCTCGCGCCCGGCTCGGGTCTGCGCGGTCGGGTGCGCGACGGCGTACTGCGCGGCATGACCGCACGCGCGCTGCGGAGCGGGCGTCGCCAGCGGGAGCGGGCGCGCGAGAGCGTCGGCCTGCCTGCGGTCGATCCCGGGCCCGCCGCGCGCCTGATCGCCACCCTGCCCGCGCTCGAGGTACCGCGCCCCGACTGGCCGGAATCCGCCCACGTGATCGGCCCGCTCCTGTGGGAGCCGACCGACGCGATCCTGGACCTGCCGCCCGGGGACGCGCCGCTGGTCATGGTCGCGCCCTCGACCGCGCACACCGGTGTGGCGGGCATGGCCGAGACCGTCCTGCGGGCGTTGGAGGGAACCGGTGTCCGCGTGGCCATTTCGATGCTGGACACGCCGCCCGCCGATCTTCCGCCATGGGCCACGGCGGGGTTGGGGCGGCAGGACGAACTGCTGACCCACGCGTCCGTCGTCGTCGGCGGCGGCGGTCACGGCCTGCTCGCCAAAACGCTGTCCGCCGGCGTCCCGATCGTCACCGTTCCCGGCGGCGGCGACCAGTGGGAGCTGGCCAATCGCGCGGCGCGACAAGGTAGTTCGATCGTCGTCCGGCCGCTTTCACCCGAGGCCGTCCGTGCCGCGGTCGGTGCGATCCTCGCCGACCCGCGCTACACCCGAGCGGCGAGGGAGGCCGCCGCCACGCGCGATTTCCCGGACCCGGTCGCCCTGTGCCACCAGGTCTGTTACGCCGTCCAACCCTGACCGGAGCGGGTGCCGGGCGTGCCCCTGACCAGCGAACGCGGGGGACGGGAGTAAGTTCGGGACGGTGCGGTTGACCGAGTTTCAGGAACTGTTGCACACCGAGTTCGGTGTGGCCCGCGGCGACGCCCTGCTGACCGACCACGTGATCCCGGCGTTGGGCGGGCGCACCGGCGCCGCCGCCATCGAGGCCGGAACCGATCCCCGCGACGTCTGGCGCGCCCTGTGCGCCGAATTCGACGTGCCGAGGACGCGCTGGTGAGCGCCCCCGGGCAGGTGGAGCGCGACGAGCCGCTGTACCGGTTCGACGAGCGGCAGCGGATGATCCCGCACGACCCGGAACGTTTGGCGGTCCGGGTGGCGCAGGCACACCCCGACGACTTCGCGAGCTATCGGCAGACCGGCATCGAGTTGATGCTGCTCGGCCGCTACGACGAGGCGCTCGACCACCTCGATCGCGCGCTCGAACTGGTGGACACGGAGCGGCGCCGGATCACCGTGTGGATCAACTTGGGCGACGTCTACCGCTATCGCGGCGACGCGGGCACCGCGGAGACGTTGTACCGCCGCGCCGTGGAACACGCGCGGGTAGCCGCGCCGGAGGTGCTCTCGTTCGCCGTGCAGCACCTGGGCAAGGCGCTCGCCGAACGGAACCACCTGGCCGAGGCGCGCGAACTGCTGGCCGAGGCGATGCGGCTGCGCGTGGCCGAGGGCGATCCCGAGGAGATCGAAGCCACCCGCACCGCGCTGGACACGCTGGGCGAGCTGCCGATTCCGTTGCCGCCCACCGTCGCGGCGTTGTTCGGCGAGGTGCCGAGCTGGTCGGACGAGCACGAGGGCATGAGCGGTGGTGTGGTGCGCGTCGACGGCGCCTACTGGCTCAAACGCGGTCCGAAGGCCGTCGCCGAGTATCGGCGGCTCACCTGGCTGCGTGAGCGCGGGATCGCCGTGCCGGAGGTGACGGCGTTCGAGGACGACGTGCTGGTGCTCGCGGACGTGGGCGCGCCCAGCTTGTCGGCGGGCTCCGGCGGCGCTCACGCGGCCTCGATCGGCGCCGTGCTCGGCGCGCTGTTGCGCCGGCTGCACAGCATTCCGGTCGGCGAGTGCCCGTTCGACGGACGCCTGGACGTCGTGCTGGCGCGGGCGCGCCGCAACGTGGTCGAAGGTCTCGTCGACGCGGACGATTTCGACGACGACAACGCCGGGTCCACCCCCGCGGAGATCCTCGAGCGGCTGCTGGCACAGCGGCCGGAGCGTGAGGATCTGGTGGTGGCGCACGGTGATTTCACCCCGCCGAATGTGCTGGTGAACGGCGTCCTCCTCGATGTCGGCGGGCTCGGTGTTTCCGACCGTTACCGTGATCTGGCGCTCGCCGTCCGCGACCTGCGCGCGGATTTCGGCGAAGCGGAGGTGACGGCCTTCTTCGCGGCCTACGGACTGGCCGAGCCGGACGAGAGCCGCTTGACGTATTACCGGCTGCTCGACGAATTGTTCTGAGCCTCAGGGTTTTCGCGCGTAGTGCCGCGCCGCTTTGGTGCGGTTGCCGCAGGTGGCCATGGAGTGCCAGCGGCGGGTTCCGTTCTTCGAGGTGTCGTAGAAGAACAGCACGCACTCCGGATGCGCACATTGGCGGATCCGATCGGGTGCGGTGCGCAGCAGCTCCAGCAGATTGTCGGCAGCCAGCCAGCCGGGCAACCAAGCTTGCTCCGGGACGTCCACCAGGTCGGCGGGCCCGGACGCGGTGAGCGCGCGGCGGACGCGGCCGTGTTCCAGCACGTCGTTGAGTCCGGCGGGGGAAGCGTGCACCACCACGTCGTAGATGGCGGTCCGGGCGGTCAGCACCGCGTTCAAGGTGGCTTCGTCGGCGGTCGCGCGATCGGTGAGGCCCGCCGACGCCAGCCAGGTGTGCAGGCCGGTGACATCGGTGAGCAGGTCCTGTGGTCCGTGCTCGATCCATCTCGTGTTCAGCAGATCGAGCGCCAGGGGTTCACCGAGGTGGGGGCGTGGATCGGGCATGCCCGAGGGTACCGAGTGGGCGCCGTCGTCCACGGCCGTCACCTCCTTTCTAACCGTTGAAAATTATTTAGATGGTTGACACCATTGTTCCCGGGTCGGTACGTTCTAACCAGTGAAACCGCATAAGGCGGTTGAATCTTCCGAGGAGGAACTCATGACCACGGTTGCCGCGCCTCAGCTCAGCACCGGGCACATCGGCCTGAACGTCTCGGATCTGGATCGTTCGGTGGACTTCTACCGCCGGGCCCTTGGTTTCGAACAGCTCGCCGCGAGCGCCGACGAGCAGCGCCGTTGGGCCTTCCTCGGTCGCGACGGTAAGCTGGTGGTCACGCTGTGGCAGCAGAGCGGCGGCGCGTTCTCCACCGAAACGCCTGGGCTGCATCATCTTTCGTTCCAGGTCGACAGCATCGACGAGGTACGCGCGGTGGAACGGGTGCTGCGTGAACTCTCGGTCACCTTCGCCCACGACGGCGTGGTGGCGCACGGCGAGGGCGTCGCCTCCGGTGGGATCTTCTTCACCGATCCCGACGGCATCCGGCTGGAGGTGTACGCGCCCAGTGGCGCGGAATCCGCTCCCGCGCCCAGCGGTGCGGCACCGACCTGCGGCTTCTTCTGATCCGGCCGCGTAGCGAAGGGAGTATCGCGATGGAGGCGTTCCACCGCGGGGAGGTCGCCGTGCAGCGCCGGATGGGGCAGGCGGACATCGCCGGACGGGTCGGTCGCATGATCCGCGCCGATATCCCCGCGGTCGCGGCCGATTTCCTGGCCGAACAACGGATGGTGGTGCTCGCCGCCGCCGACGCGGCGGGCAGGCTGTGGGCGAGCGAGCTGGTCGGGCAGCCGGGATTCGTCCGAGCGGTGGATGACCGGACCATTTCGATCGGCACCATGCCCGCTGCCGCCGACCCGCTGCACGAAGCGCTGACCCGCCGGTCTCGCGTCGGCATGATCGCCCTGCAACCGCAGCGGCGCAGGCGGATGCGCGTCAATGGGAGGTCCGCGCCGGAGGACGCGGGCGTGCGCATAGTCACCGATCAGGTGTACTCGAATTGTCCCAAGTACATCTCCCGCCGGGACGTCGCGAGCTACACGCCCGGCGCTACGACGCCCGCGGTGCGTCGCGGTGTCGAATTGGATGCCGAGCAGCGGTCCGCGATCGCCTCGGCCGACACGTTCTTCGTCGCGACCGCGGACGAGGAAGGCAACGCCGACGCCTCGCATCGCGGCGGGAATCCCGGCTTCCTGCAAGTGCTCTCGCCCACGCGGCTGCGCTGGCCGGACTATCGGGGCAATTCGATGTTCATGACGCTCGGTAACCTCGCGGTCAACCCCCGCTGCGGGATCCTGATCCCGGACTGGTCCACGGGCGCCACGTTGCAGCTCACCGGCACGGCCGAGTTGGTCTGGGCAGCCGAGACCTTCACGGCGGGCGCGCAGTGCTCCCTCGATTTCACCATCGAAGAGGTGGTCGAGCGATCCACGGGAGCGCTGCGATGGGGCCCTGCCGAACTTTCTCCCGTGAATCCCTGAGACTTCGAGAAAAGGAGTTGTCCCATGCGACCTCCGCTACCCCCGTTCGACGCGGAATCCGCCGAAGCCAAGGTGCGGGCTGCGGAAAACGCCTGGAACACGCGCGATCCCGAACGGGTCGCCGCCGCGTACACCGAAGATTCGGTGTGGCGCAATCGCGACGAGTTCTTCACCGGCCGTGACGCCATCGTCGAGTTCCTCACCAGGAAGTGGTCCATCGAGAACGGCTACGCGCTGCGCAAGGATCTATGGGCCTTCCACGGCAACCGCATCGCCGTGCGGTTCCAGTACGAATGGCACGACGAGTCCGGCCGGTGGTTCCGCAGCTACGGCAACGAGCAATGGGAGTTCGCGCCGGACGGGCTGATGTCCCGGCGTGAGGCCAGCATCAACGATGTCCCGATCGGGGAATCCGAGCGGCGCATCTTCGGGCCACGCGAGCCTGGTGACGAGTCGGTGCTGCCGCAGCGTTAGGGCCGCCGGGGCACGGGAAACGGCGGCGCCCGTCCGGGACGCCGCCGTCTCTTCGTGCCGGATCGCGATCAGGCGGCGACGGCCTGCCGCTCGGCTTCGGGCGATCCGGCGTCCGCGCGCTTCCGGTGGAACAGTCCGAACGCGACCAGTCCGAATCCCATGCCCACCGCCGCCGCGATGCCGAACGCCGCGTCGAGCCCGGCGACGAAGTGCGGCGACGTCATCGGCTGCGCGGCGTCGGCCACCCCGCGGAAGACGGTGCCGAGCACCGCGACGCCGAGCGCTAGGCCCAGTTGCCGGGCAGTGTTCACCGCACCCGCGGCGGTGCCCGCTTGCTCCGGGGCGACCGCCGCCATGCCGACCGAGACCAGCGCGGGCGCGTTGACGCCGATCCCGATGCCGATCACCACGAATCCCGGGATCAGCGCGACCCAGGAGGACTCGGCGCCGACGATCATCAGCAGCCAACTGCCCAGGCCGACCACCACCAACCCCGCGCCGATGGTCCATTTCGGCGCGACATCGTGCAGCAGCCGACCGAAGGCGCCCGCCACCACGAACGCGGTCGCGGCCATCGGGAGCATCGCCAGACCCGCGTGCAGGGGCGACATGCGCAGTTGCTGTTGCAGCCACAGCGAGACCAGGGGAGTGCTCGCGAACGCGGCGAACGTCTGTCCGGACGCGCCGAACAGGGTCGCGCCGAAATCGCGGTTGCGCAGCAGTGCCAAGGGGAACATCGGTGCGGCGCCGCGCGCTTCGACCCAGCCGAAGATCGCGGTCGCGGCGGCGCCCAGCGCGAACGCCGTCACCGCGGCCGCGTCCGTCCAGCCGTGCTCGCCGCCGCGGATGACGCCGTAGGTGACCGCCGTCGCCGCGGTCGCGAAGGCCAGCATGCCCGGCAGGTCCACCGCTCGGCCCACGCGCCGCTGGACGGGCGGGAACACGGTGGCGGTCAGCCCGATCGCCAGCACGGCGATGGGCAGGTTGACGAAGAAGATCCAGCGCCACGACAACGCCTCGGTGAGCACGCCGCCGAGCACCACTCCGATGCCCGCCGCCGCACCGGACACCGCGCCCCAGACGCCGAAGGCGACGCCGCGGTCACGGCCGGTGTAGGTGGCGTGCAGCAGCGACAGCGTGGTGGCGAACATGGCCGCGCCGCCGACGCCTTGCAGCGCCCGCGCCGCGACGAGGGCCGCCGCGTTCTCGGCGACGCCGCACCCGAGCGACGCGATCGCGAAGACGACCAGTCCGGCCAGGTAGGCGTGCTTCGCGCCGACCCGGTCGGCGAGCGAGCCGAGCACCAGCAGCAGCGCCGCCAGCGCCAAGGCGTAGCCGTCCACCACCCACTGCAAGCCGGACAATCCGGTGTCCAGATCGGCGGCGATATCCGGCAGGGCGACGTTCACGATGGTGACGTCGATGAGCAGCATCAGCGTGCCGAGGCACGCGGCGAACAGGGGGAGCCATTTCCTCACGGGAGCCTCCACGGCGGATTCGAATGATTTCGACGCCAAGCGTGCGGCAATCGGACGGATCCCCCTAGCCACAGCGGCAATTGCGTTAGATTCCTCCTGTGCGCGACGATGGCCCGAGGGAATCTTCTGATCTGGATGTCCTGGACAAACAGATCGTGCACGCGCTGGTTCACGACGCCCGGATGCCGTTCGCCCGGCTGGGCGGCGCTCTCGGCGTCTCCGAGCAGACGGTGGCGCGGCGTTACCGCGCGTTGCGGCAATGCGGCATCCTGCACGTGGCCGGACAGGTGAACGCGGCGCCGCTCGGTCACGCGCGCTGGGTGCTGCGCTTGAAATCGACACCGGACAAAGCGCTGCGGCTGGCCGAATCCCTGTCCCGGTTCCCGGATCTGAGCTGGGTGACCCTGCTGTCCACCGGCTCCGAGGTGACCTGCGTGGGCAGGCCGCGCTCGATCGAGCGGCGCGACGCGCTGTTGTTGCAGATCCTGCCGCGCGCCCCGCAAGTGCTGGCGCTGACCGCGTACGAGGTCATCCATCGTTTTCCGCTCGACGAGGAGTGGCCGCGCTATCGGCACCTGCTCACCGCCGCCCAGCTCGACGCACTCGGCCCCGCCCGGCCCCGGACCGCGGACGCGGGACCGGACGCACCGGTGCACCTTTCGGCGGCCGACGAGGCGATGCTCACGCTGCTCGGCCGGGACGGGCGCGCTCCGTACGCCCAGCTCGCGGCCGAAACCGGGTGGACAGCGCCGCGAGTCGCGCGGCGCATGGCCGAGCTGACCGCGGCGGGCGTGCTGTACTTCGACGTCGATTTCGCGATCGAGCGGATGGGCTACGGCGTGCGCGGCGCGCTCTGGCTGCGCGTGCGGCCCGCCGATCTGGACGCGGTGGGGCGCGCGCTGGCGACGCACCAGGAGATCGTGTTCGTCGCCGCCACCACCGGGCCGTCCAATGTGTTCGCTTCGATCATCTGCCGCGACACCGCGGATCTCTACCGGTACGTGACCGAGCGCCTCGGCGCGCTGGACGGGATCACCGACGTGGAAGTGACGCCTTCCCTGCGCGTGCTCAAACAGGCGCAGACGCTGCTGGACACCGACCGGATCGCCCTGGTGCGCTGATCGCGCGGCGTTCGCCGGAGAGGGCGCGAGCGGTGTGCTGCGCGCCGGGCGCGTCGCTTGACTCGAACACCTGTTCGTCTAGGCTGGTCGCCAGAACTTGTCGGTGCCGCGCTCTACTGTAGGCGCCAACCACAGAACGAGACTTACCCGTCGAAAAGGGGAGCAGGACCATGGCACCACAGGCGTACGACCGGGACAAGGCGCTCGAACTCGCGCTGGCCCAGGTGGAGAAGAGCTTCGGCAAGGGCGCCGTCATGCGCCTCGGCGAGGAGGCGCGCCAGCCCATCTCGGTGATCCCCACCGGCTCGATCGCGCTCGACGTGGCGCTGGGCATCGGCGGCCTGCCGCGCGGCCGCATCGTCGAGATCTACGGCCCGGAATCCTCGGGTAAGACCACCGTGGCGCTGCACGCGGTGGCCAACGCGCAGGCCGCGGGCGGCGTGGCGGCGTTCATCGACGCCGAGCACGCGCTCGATCCGGACTACGCCCGCAAGCTGGGCGTCGACACCGACGCGCTGCTGGTCTCCCAGCCCGACACGGGTGAGCAGGCGCTGGAGATCGCCGACATGCTGGTGCGCTCCGGCGCCATCGACATCATCGTCATCGACTCGGTGGCCGCGCTGGTGCCGCGCGCCGAGATCGAGGGCGAGATGGGCGACAGCCACGTCGGTCTGCAGGCCCGCCTGATGAGTCAGGCGCTGCGCAAGATGACCAGCGCGCTGAACAATTCCGGCACCACCGCGATCTTCATCAACCAGCTGCGCGAGAAGATCGGCGTGATGTTCGGCTCGCCGGAGACCACCACCGGCGGCAAGGCGCTGAAGTTCTACGCGTCGGTGCGCCTGGACGTGCGCCGCATCGAGACGCTCAAGGACGGCAGCGACGCGGTGGGCAACCGCACCCGCGTGAAGGTCGTGAAGAACAAGGTCTCCCCGCCGTTCAAGCAGGCCGAGTTCGACATCCTCTACGGGCACGGCATCTCCAAGGAGGGCTCGCTCATCGACATGGGTGTCGAGCAGGGCTTCATCCGCAAGTCCGGCTCCTGGTACACCTACGAGGGCGATCAGCTCGGCCAGGGCAAGGAGAACGCCCGCAAGTTCCTGCTGGAGAACGTCGACGTCCGCGACGAGATCGAGAAGAAGATCAAGGAGAAGCTCGGCATCGGCGCCGACGTGACGGCCGATGCGGCCGCGGAGGTGCCCGCCGATTTCTGAGCCGACGCACAGCCGTCGCTCGCCCGGAACGGGTCCGGCCGATTCCGGGCGGCCACGGGCCGACGCGGTGCAGGAGATGCGGCGTCGGCTGGAAGAACTCTTGTCCGCTTCCGGTCCGCCAGACGGTGCCCGGTCCCGCGGACAGGACGCCGAGCTCGTCCGGAGGGCCGAAGGTGGTTCGGTTGCGCCGGACACCATGGGAACTCGGCCGGGCGCGTCCGATCCGCAGCGGGCGCGCCCGGCTGGGTCCCGTCGTGGTCCCCGGGGTGCGCGGGCGCGTATCGGCTCGCCTTCGGCCGACTCCGGTCTCACCGAAGGACCAACGGCCGATCCGGGGGCGGCCGGATCCGAAGCCGGAACGGTCGAACAGGCGAAGGAGGCGTGTCTCCGATTGCTCGCCGTTCGCGCCCGCAGCCGTGCCGAGCTGGCTCAGCGTCTGGCCGCCAAGGGGTACTCGGCCGAAGTGAGCGAACGGGCGCTCGATCGCCTCGGCGAAGTGGGTCTCGTCGACGACGCCGCCTTCGCCGAGCAATGGGTGCACTCCCGGCACACCTTCTCCGGTAAAGGCAAGCAGGCGCTCGCGCAAGAACTTCGGCGCAAGGGCGTCGCGCAATCGGATGCCGTGGCCGCCCTCGACGCCATCACCACCGACGACGAGGAAACCCGCGCCGCCGAGCTGGTCCGCCGCAAATTGCGCTCTCTGCCGCGAGATCTGGACCGGGACAAGATGATTCGCCGCCTCGTCGGCATGCTCGCCCGCCGTGGCTACGGTCAGTCCACGGCGTATCGGGTGGTCAAGGCCGAACTGGCCGATCAGGGGTTCGAGGGCGATCTCGACGAGACCATCGACTGAACTCGCCCATGCGGCTCCCGGCGATCGGAGCCGTGCTTCACCAGGTCGAGGCGTTGTCGTATACCTGAGGCAGTCGAACCAAGCGAGTTGGTGGAAGTTCGTCGGCGGTACCGACCTCACCGGAATCGGCACGGTCACCGCTGCCGAAGCGATGTGTGGTCGTGCGGGGGAGCGCGCACGGTGGGCGCCGACCGGATCCGGCCCGGTGGGGGGAAGCCCTATCCCGCTCACAACTGCGCTCCACGCCGGTCGGCTGTGCGGGATACGGATGGTCGGTGTGCGGCTACTGCTCGGGGTACGGCCCGGCGCAGCCGCCGTGCTAGCGAAAACGCGGGCGACTACGGCGTTTTCGATCGGTTTGCTGATTGTCGCTGCTCGGACAGCCGATCGGGGCCCGGCCCGCGGCGGTCGAGGTCTGTACCCTTCGTACCGCCGCGGCGGAGGTGCAACGCTGCGCGGGTTTCGGGTGCGGCATCGTCGGTCTACACCTCTCCTGTATCGGCGGATAGACCGGCGGCCTCGATACCCGCCACGGCGGCGCGTTCGTCCTCCAAGGAAGTCTCGGCCCCAGTCGAACCGACCGCGCCGAGAATCCCGCCCGCCGAGTCCCGGATGAAGACACCGCCGGGGACATCGAGGATGCGCCCTTCGGCGAGCGCGGCCACCGACGTGAAGAAGGTCGGCGCGGCCGCCGCGCGGCGGGCGATCTCGCGGTTGGAGACGCCGAGGCCGAGCACGCCCCAGGCCTTGGCGATCGCGATCTGTGGTCGCAGGATGCCGGAGCCGTCCTGGCGTTGTAACGCGACGAGATGGCCGCCGGGATCCAGAACCGCCACCGTGAGCGGGTCGAACCCGTGCGCGGCGCCGTAGGCCAGCGCCTCGCTAACGATGAGCGTCGCGCGTTCCAGCGTGATCGAGGTCGTGGTAACCGTCATTTCCTACTCCTGTGTCGAGGACTTTCGGATTGCGTCGGCTACAGGTCAATGCCGCGAGCACGAGCCCCGCACCGGCGACCTGCGGCCAGGTGACGCGTTCTGCGCCGGCCGCGACGGCGAACACCGCCGCCGCCACCGGCACCGCGAACATGAAGACCATCGTTTGCGCCGACCCCACCCGCCGCACGCCCCAGTACCACGCCACGAGGCCGTAAATGGTCACGGCCAGCACGGAAAAGGCCAGTGATACCAGGGTTGTTCCGGAAAGCCTCGGCGCATCGCGCGGCGGTGCCAGTGCGGACGCCGCGGGCAGCAGTACCGCGGCGCCGATCACCGAGGCCCACGCCGTCACCCGCAGGGGGCTGTGATCGACCAGCAGGGGGCGGGTGACGACCGGGTAGGCGCCCCACAGCGCGGACGCGACCAAAGCGGCCAGATCCCCGAGCGCGCGGTTCGGCGCCGCGTGGCCCGCCTCGCGGCCGAGGACGACCAGGACCACGCCTGCCATCGCCACGCACGCGCCGATCAGCACGGCGGCGCGGACGGGCTCACCGCTCAGCCGCGCGAGCAGCGCGGTCCAGAACGGCGACAAAGCGATCAGGATGGCGGACTCGGTGACCGTGGTGAGCGCCACCGCGGCGCTGAAGGCCAGCTGATACGCCACGATGCCGATCGCGGCCGACAGCGCCAGCCGCGGCCACCACCGGCTCGCGATGGCGGGCCTGCCCTCCACGGCGCACGCGAGGACCAGCAGCAGTGGCGCGGCCGCGGCGAAGCGGATCGCGTTGAAGGTCACCACGTCCAGTTCGCGCAGACCCCAGCCGGTGACCGTGTAGCTGGCGCCCCATACGGTGCTCACCGAGGCGAGCGCCCAGGTCGCGCGATCAAGCCGCACGCGGCACGCTCACCTGATCCAGCACGTGGCGCACCGACTCCAGCGCCGATTGCAGCGCGCCTTGGATCCAGGCGTGCGCGACCGAGAGATGCTCGCCTGCGAAGAACACCCGCGGCGCCGGATGCGGATGCGGTGCGCCGATTTCCGCGAGGTAGCGCGCGTGCTGTCCCGGCGCCAGGTAGGCGAACGCCCCGCCGCCGATGCCGACCTGCTCGTCCCAGGCCCAGTGCACGACGTCGTCGACGACGGCGGTCAGGCCGGGATGCAGCTGTTCGAGCGAGGCGAGCACGATTCTGGTGCGGTCGGTCTCGGGCAGCGCCGCGAACCGCCGGGCGTTGTTCTCCCACAGGTAGGCCGCGGTGAGCACGGCCGGTGCGTGCGAGCGCTCGGGATCCGCCGCACTCCAGCGGGCCGACTCGGGGGCGAGCCGAGCGTTGTCGGACGGGTACCACACCTGCTGGATCGGCAGATCGGTGAAGCTGCCGCCGCCGAAGATCCCGTCGACGTGCTCCCAGTGCCGCGCACGGACGTGGACGAGGGTCTTCGTGCTGCTGGCGTAACTGATGCCGCGGATCGCCTGCCGCTGGGGCGCGGGCAGCGCGGGGGAGATGTCGATCTGATCCAGGCCGGGCGCGGGTACCGCGCAGATCACGAAGTCGACTTCGTCGGTGAACGCCGCGCCGTGCCGCTCGCCGCGCAACCGCACGCCGTCGCCGGTGACGTGCAGTTCGGTGATGCGAGTGGCCAGCCGCAGGCTGCCCGGGCGCAGCGCGTCGGTGAAACCGCGGATGAGCGCATCGGTGCCGTCCACCAGCTCCAGTTGGTCGACATTGAACAACCCGAAGTAATCCACGAGCACTTCCAGCAGCGAGGCGTGCTCGTAGTGCAGCAGCCCGCTGGCATGCCCGATCAGATCCCAGGCGTCCGGCGAGAGGCGTTGCCGGGTGAACTGCCACAGCGAGGTCGCCGCGAGCCGGTCCAGCTCCGGGTCGGCCACGTCACCGGCCAGCAGGGCCTTGCGCCGATGATCGCCGAGACCCTGCCAGGCGGCGCGCAGCAGCCGCTCGAGCACCAGGAGCGGGTCGGTGCGCTCGGCCTCCTCCAGCTGGTAGGCGGGCAGCACCTGTTCCACCTGGGACCTGCGCACCCGACGGCCCCGCAGCAGGTAGTACGCATCCGGATTCGCGTTGACGAAAGGCCTGGTGGCCAAGCCGAACTCGTCGACGTAGTGCAGCGTGCAGTGATGGTTGCCCGGGATCCGCATCGCACCGAGTTCACCGTGGGTGCCGTCCCAGAACCGCCAGGTGCGGACCCGCCCACCGGGGCGTGCCGTGCGCTCATAGACGGTCACGTCCAGACTGTGGCGTTGCAGCTCGTAGGCGGCGGCCAGACCGCTCGCGCCCGCGCCGATCACCGCGACCCGTGCGGGGCCCGCGTTCCCGGGGTGGCGCAGTTCGCCGGGGAAGGAGAAGGACTCGTCGAAGAGAAGGTCGGAGGTACGGCTGGTCATCGATCAACTCCCGCAGGTATGACGCGCTGATGACCGTCCCACCGGTCGAATACCGGGGATCGGCGTATGCCTACGAGATTGACGGGACGCCGCCGAGGGCACGAGTGTTGCGCTCAGCTCGAGCACAACACTCCGGCACCCGTGCGGAATTGCCGCGCGCTAGCCAGTTCGCTTGCGCGGCAAGGTTTCCGCAGCCCGGCTCAGGGCTTCTGGCCGAGGTCGACGCCGGGCGCGGCATCGGTGATGACCGAGTCCGCGGCGAGGACCGCGCCGCCGCCCTTTCCGCGCTTGCGCGCCCGCAGCCGCCGTTCCAGCCTGGTCGCCACCAGCGTCAGCGCGCTGTTGAGCGCGATCATGACGATCGCGATGACGATCAGCGCCGGAATCGTGTTCTGTTCGGCCGCGCCGAGTTGCTGGCCGGAGCGCACGATTTCGACGTAGGTGATCTGGTAGCCCAGCGCCGAGTCCTTGAGCGCGACCACCATCTGTGAGACCAGCGCGGGCAGCATGGCCGTGATCGCCTGCGGCAGCAGGATCAACCGCATCAGCTGGTTCTTGCGCATGCCCAGCGCGACGGCCGCCTCGGTCTGCCCCTTCGGCAGCGAGCGGATGCCCGCGCGCACGATCTCCGCGATGACCGAGCCGTTGTAGACGGTCAGCGCCGTGACCACCGCGGCGAGCGCGAGATCCTCGGACTGGAACACGTCGTACTGGGAGTACACCGCGAACAGGAAGATCATCAGGATCAGCACTGGGATGGCGCGCGCCACCTCGACGACGGTGCCCGCGACCCAGCGCACCACGCGATGGTCCGACAGCCGCAAGACGCCGAAGATCATGCCGATGATCAGCGCGAACACGATGGACAGCAGCGCGGCGACGACGGTGCCGCGCAGACCGGGCAGCAGGTAGGTCGACCAGACCTCCGCCTCCAGGAACGGCTTCCACTTCTCCGCGGTGAATTGCCCCTTGTCGGCGAAACCGCGATAGAGCACCCAGCTCGTCGCGGCCACGGCGACCACGACCAGCAGCGAGTAGACGTTGTTGCGCAGCCTCGCCTTCGGGCCCGGCGCGTCGAACAGGACCGAAGCGCCTGCGCTCATCGGGACACCTCGTATTTCTTGGCCAGCCAGCCGAAGAACAGGCCGGTCGGCAGGGTCAGGATCACGAAGCCGAGCGCGAAGATCGCGCCGATCGCCAGCACCGCGGCCTCGGTTTCGGTCATCTCCGCCATCAGGGTCGCCGCTTCGGCGACGCCGATCGCCGAGGCGATGGTGGAGTTCTTGGTCAGCGCGATCAGCACGCTGCCCAGCGGGGCGATCACCGAGCGGAAGGCTTGCGGCAGCACGACCAGCCGCAGGTTCTGCAGGAAGCCGAATCCGAGCGAGCGGCCCGCCTCGGACTGGCCCATCGGCACGGTGTTGATGCCCGCGCGCAGCGACTCGCAGACGAAGGAGGCGGTGTAGATGCTCAGGCCGACGACCGCGAAGCGGAAGTTGTTCTGGGCCAGCGAGTTCGGGCCCTCGCCGGCGAGGCGCCAGCCCATTGTCGTGTAGAGGCCCAGCGACATGAACACGATGATCAGCGTGAGCGGAGTATTGCGGAAGATGGTGACGTAGGCGGTGCCGACCCAGCGGGCGACCGGCACGGGGGACACGCGCAGCGCCGCGACGACGGTGCCGAGGATCAGCGCGCCGACCGCGGACAGCACGGTCAGCTGGATGGTCACCCAGAAGGCTTCGAGGATTTGGCTGTCGTACCTCGAGATCAGGTCGAACACGGCGGACGCGTTCCTCCGATCGGGTCGCGATGGTCAGGGGAGGTGCGGCGGGTGGCCCGGCCCGGTCGGGGACGGGCCACCCGTGCTGAGGCGAACGGTGCGGACGCTCAGTACCGATTCACCGTCGGCGGCTGCGGGGCCTGGTAGCCCGAGGCGCCGACGGTCGAGTCGAACGCCTTCTTCCAGGAACCGTCGGCGATCATCGCCTCGATCGCGTCGTTGATCTTGTCGCGCAGTTCCTTGTCGCCCTTCTTCGACCCGATGCCGTAGTTCTCGGTGGTGAACGGCTTGCCGACCACCTTGAACGCGCCGCTGCTCTGCGCCGCGTAACCGGCCAGGATGATGTCGTCGGTGGTCACCGCGTCCCAGGATCCGGCGCGCAGGCCCTCGAGGCAGAGCGAGTAGGTGTCGTTGGTCTGCAACTGCGTGTCGGGGAAGTTCTTCTCGATGTTCTGGGCTGGGGTGGAGCCCTTCACCGAGCAGACCTTCTTGCCCTTCAGGTTGTCCGGGCCGTTGATGTCGGTGTTGTCGGCGCGCACCAGCAGCGACTGTCCCGCGACGTAGTACGGACCGGCGAAGTCGACCTTCTCCTTGCGCTTGTCGTTGATCGAGTAGGTGGCGACGATGTAGTCGACCTGTCCGTTCTCGATCAGGGTCTCACGCTGCGGCGACGGCGCTTCCTTGAACGTGATGTCGTTCGGCTGCACACCCAGTTTCCCGGCGACGTACTTGGCCACTTCGACGTCGAAGCCGCTGTAGGACCCGTCCTTGTTCCGCAGGCCCAGACCCGGCTGGTCGAACTTGATGCCGATGGTGAGCTTGCCGTCCTTGGCGTGATCCAGGGCGGACTTGTCGCCGCCGCCGCCACACGCGGTGGCGGTCGCGGCGGCAAGTGTCAGGGCGATCGCCCCGACACCGATGCGCAGAGCGCGATTGATCCTCATCGAGTTCCTTCTCCCTATCCAGTGGGTGTGCTGGCCGCTGTGTCCGGCAGGTCAGTGGCTCAAGATCTTGCCCAGGAAATCCTTCGCTCGCTCGGACTTCGGGGCGGTGAAGAAGGTGTCCGGCGTCGCGTCCTCCACCACCTGGCCGTCGGCCATGAACAGCACCCGATTCCCCGCGCGGCGCGCGAAGCCCATCTCATGGGTGACGACCAGCATCGTCATCCCGTCCTTGGCCAGCGACACCATGACCTCGAGCACCTCGTTGACCATCTCCGGGTCCAGCGCGGAGGTCGGCTCGTCGAACAGCATCACCTTCGGGTTCATCGCCAGCGCCCTGGCGATGGCGACGCGCTGCTGCTGGCCGCCGGACAGCTGCGCCGGGTACTTGTCGGCCTGATCGGCGATGCCGACCCGGTCGAGCAGCTCCATGGCGCGGGTCCGGGCGGCGTCCTTCTTGATCTTGCGGACCTTGACCGGCGCGAGCACGACGTTCTCGAGGATCGTCTTGTGCGCGAAGAGATTGAAGGACTGGAAGACCATGCCGACGTCGGCGCGGAGCGCGGCCAGCGCGCGGCCCTCGGCGGGCAGCGGGACACCGTCGATGGCGATGTCGCCGGAATCGATCGGCTCCAGCCGGTTGATGGTGCGACACAGCGTCGACTTGCCGGATCCCGAGGGGCCCAGCACGATGACGACCTGCCCTTTGGGGACCTCGAGGTTGATGTCCTTGAGTACGTGCAGGTCGCCGAAGTGTTTGTCCACTTTGCGCATCAAGATCATCGGTGGGCCGCTGGTGGCGGCGTTGACGGCCCCGGCAGAGGCGTCCCCGGTCGTGGCGGGCGCGGCGTCGTCGTCGGTCATGGTCATGACCTTAGGCAAAAATCGGAAATTTGCCCGACTTTCGGCGACACACCCTCTCGCCACGCCGATTCGACATGTGCGCGTAACTTCGCGGTTCCTCCGTCGTCGGCGGTGGACCGCCCCGAGCCTGCGTCGATGCCCGCGAAAGCCACCGGAGGCCGCCCCGTACCCTGGACGGGTGGATTCGATCGGACAGGCAGTGTTGTCTCCCGCGCCCGCCGAGGGCACAGCACGCAGTTACGAGGTCCGCACCTTCGGTTGCCAGATGAACGTGCACGATTCCGAACGCTTGTCGGGTTTGCTGGAGGACGCGGGCTACGTGAAGGCCGCGCCCG